>JAIROE010000344.1 GCA_031257715.1 Treponema sp.
GATCTTCCCGCGCAGCCCGATTTTGTGAAGCTCGCCGCCGCGTACGGCGTTTGTGCATACCGCGCCGGCAGTGAGGCGGCCCTTGAAGAAGCTCTGGACGGCGCGATCGCGGAGTTGTCGGAGGGGAAACCCGCGCTCCTTGAGGCCGTGATCGACAGGGACGAACGGGTATTTCCCATGGTTCCCGGCGGAACGCCCATAGACGAACAAATCATGTGATTTTTTCCGGAGGAAACATGAAAAACATTTCCGAAATGACCGCCGGGGAGGCTTCGGGGATCCGCTATGTGCTGATGGATATTGACGACACCATCACGAGGGAAGGAAAGCTCCTTGCCTCCTCCTACGGCGCTCTGTGGAAACTTCACGAGGCCGGCCTCAAGGTCATACCCGTTACCGGCCGTCCCGCGGGCTGGTGCGATCTGATTGCCCGCGAATGGCCTGTGGACGGCGTGGTCGGTGAAAACGGCGCTTTTGTGTTTTGGGAAGAGCCTGCGCCCGCCACGGATACCGCGAATGCCGCCGGAAAATCCGCGCCGCGCCTTCCCGTTCTCAGGGCCGAATACCACCCCAATGCGGTGCGGAATGATCATCCTGTTCTTGTCCGCGTAAGGGAGCGGGCCTTCGCCGAAGTGCCGGGACTGCGTGACGCGAAAGATCAGTTTGCCCGTCTCTTCGACATCGCCCTTGATTTTGCCGAGGAAGATCCTGTCCTGCCCTTAAGCGCCGCCGAAAGGGTCAGGGCTATAGCGGAGGAAGAAGGGGCCATGGCGAAGGTCTCTTCCATCCATGTAAATATATGGATGGGAAATTACGACAAGCTTTCGATGACTGAACGTTTTCTGGGCGGCCGCTTCGGCTGGCGGCCGGAGGCCAAAGGCCGCGGAGGAGGGGGAGAGGAAGTGGTCTTTGCCGGAGATTCCCCCAATGACGAGCCTATGTTCGCACGTTTTCCTCTTTCCGCCGCCGTTGCCAACATACGGCGTTATGAGGGGCTCATAAAGGAGTTTCCCGGATTTGTTTCCACAAGGGAATGCGGCGAAGGTTTCGCGGAAATAGCCGGAACCATATTGAGGATACGGAGTATGTATGGGTGAAGCAATGTCGGAATTGGTCCTCCAGTTGGGGATCATTCTTTTTGCCGTTCGGCTGGGCGGCGCCCTTGTCAGGCGCGCGGGGATTCCGTCCGTACTGGGGGAACTTCTTTCAGGGGTGATCGTGGGGCCCTATGCGCTGGGCAGCGTCGCCCTTCCCGGTTTTCCGCACGGCGTATTCCCCCTGGGGGAAGGACTCGCGGTAAGCCCGGAGCTTTATTCCTTTGCCGCGGTGGCGTCTATCATTCTGCTTTTTTCATCGGGGATCGAAACGGATCTCGGGCTCTTTCTCCGCTACTCGGTGGCGGGCGGCCTCATAGGGCTGGGCGGGGCGATCTTCTCTTTTGTTCTTGGCGCCCTTTCAGGCACGGTCATTCTCGGCGTTTCTTTTATTGATCCCCGGTGCCTCTTTTTGGGTATTCTTTCAAGCGCCACTTCGGTGGGAATAACAGCGCGCATACTTTCCGATCAAAAGAAGATGGATTCCCCCGAGGGCGTCACGATCCTTGCCGCCGCGGTATTTGACGATGTACTGGGGATCATCGCCCTCGCGGTAGTCCTTGGGATCATCGCCCTCCTTTCGGGCAATCCGGGCGGCGCTCTGCCGGTTTCCGCCGTGCTGGGCATAGCCGGCAAGGCTTTCGGTATCTGGCTCGGTTTTACCGCGCTGGGGCTTATCTTTTCAAAACAGCTCGCCCGTTTCCTCAAGCTCTTCAGGCGCAGTTTTGATTTTTCCATTCTCGCCCTTGGTATGGCCCTGCTCCTTGCCGGTTTCTTTGAAAAACAGGGACTTGCGATGATCATAGGCGCCTACATCGCCGGCCTTTCACTTTCAAAGACCGACATAGCCGCGGTCATACAGGACAGGCTTCACGGACTTTACGGATTTTTTGTCCCCGTGTTTTTCGCGGTTATGGGCATGATGGTTAACGTGAAAGAATTTTTTTCTCCCGGCGTGCTTTTTTTCGGCGCCGTCTATACCGCTGCCGCCGTGTTTGCCAAAGTGGCGGGCTGCGGCGGCCCCGCCCTGCTTTTAGGCTTCAACCGCCGGGGGGCGCTTCGCATCGGCACCGGCATGGTGCCCCGGGGAGAAGTTGCCCTCATCATCGCCGGCATAGGGCTCGCGTCGGGAATACTTGACGACAGGCTCTTTGCGGCCGTCATCCTCATGACGCTTGTTACCACGCTTGCTTCTCCTCCGCTTTTAAATTCGGCCCTCAGGATAAAGGGGAACGGCACGCGGAAACCGGTGAAGGGGGACACTACCGATACGGCCCGCTGGGAATTTTCATCAGATGAAGTCGCCGGCCTCGTCACAAATTTTCTTCTTGGGGCTCTCAGGGCGGAAGGTTTCTACGTCCAGATGATGAACATGAACAAGGGAATCTGCCACGCCCGCAAGGATGACATTGCGCTTTCGATTGCCGAAACGGGAAATATCCTCACCATAGAAGCCGCCGGCGAAGATCTTCCCTTTGTCAAGACCGCGGTGTATGAGGTGATCCTTTCCCTCAACGAATCCATCGAAAAGCTCAAGGAGTCTTCCGATCCGGCGCGGCTGAAACGGGAGCTTGCCGGCATGGAAGGCCGCGCCAGAGACGACGCGCTTTCCCTTATAAACGAGGATGCGGTAATTACCGATCTTGCGGGAAACACCAAAGAGGAGATCATCGCGGAACTGGTGGATCTTCTGGACAGGGGAGGGAAACTCGGAGACAGGAACATGGTTCTTGAAGACGTGATGCGGCGCGAAAAAACCATGAGCACCGGCATGGAACACGGCATCGCGCTGCCCCATGCCAAGACCGACGGCGTGAACGACATCGCCGTGGCGGTGGGCATAAAAAAGACCGGCGTTGATTTTGACGCCCTTGACGGCGAGAAATCACGCCTCTTTGTCCTTACCGTTTCACCAAAAAAAACCAGCGGCCCCCATGTTCAGTTTCTCGCCGCCGTCGCCGCCCTGCTTAAGGATGAGGAAACGCGGGAAGAGATGATGGGCGCGTCTTCCCGGGACGAGGTCATGTTCCTTCTGCGGAAGGGGCGGTAACAGGTCAGGCGGCATTCCGGGAGGCGCCGCCGCTGTTTCCCCGCCGTTTTGCCAGGATGCCCCGTATAAATTTATTGGCGGGCGTTTCAAAACAGTAAAAGCAGATTATACCTGCCGTCAGCGCCGCCGTAAAAATTATTGTAAACCTGACGGCGGGGCGCATCCCGTCCAGATCCAGTTTCAGGAGGCGTTTTGCCGCTGCCGGTACCAGGCTTAACATCATGTAATGCAGCATATAAAACGCGAAGCTTGTTTTACCCAGGAATACAAAGGGTCTTGATGATAATATTTTTTGAATAATTCCCTCTCCGAATAATTGTGTAAAGCACAAAACGAGCAGCGCCAGAGGTATCCAGTAGCAGCTTGCGAGCCTGTATGTAAGGGAAATTTTATCCGCCTGCATCACCATTATAACGAGAAGGCATACCGGCAGGATCTCAATGATGGTTGAAAGGCATTTTCCGCGAAACGTTTCCCCTGTTTTTATCCCGGCGGATTTGATATATCGCCATATATGAAACAGTCCCATGCCCCAGATAAAATCAAGAATTCTCGTAAACGGGCTTATGTAAAACAGCGCGTGATGGTACTGTCCGGGAACCAGCCGAATCGCCGTGAAATACGCGATCAATATCAAAAGACCGGCCGCCGTTTTCATTTTAAGCCCGTTTTTGGTAAAGACGCGGATTAACAGGGGAAACAGGAGATAAAAAAATACTTCATCGGAAATGCTCCAGGAAATGATGTTGAATGACAAATAGTATGACGAAACGGGAATGAAACTTTGCAAGAGGGTTATGTTGAAAAAAGCCTTGAGCCACGGCAATACAACCGCGCCCTGATCCTTAAGCGAACTTCTTGCCAGCAGCATCGCCGATAAAAGAAATGTGGCAAGGTGTGTGGGATATATCCGCGCGATACGCGCCAGGAAAAAGCCCCGTAACGGCATTTTCTTTTCCGTTATTTTACTTTTGTAATTATAGGAAAGCATGAATCCGCTCAGGATGAAGAAAAATTCCACCCCGATAAACCCTTCGGGAAAGACAGCCTTGGCGCTTCCCGGATAATGGCATAAAAAAACCACAACGGCAAAGACGAACCGCAGTGATGTAAGAGGTTTTATTTCCGGCGGACGATCATCTGCTGGATTTGGCATATTATGTATTTTCCGGGAAAAATCCCCGTCTTGTCCAGCCCCCGGCTAAACAGAATGCATGGCGCCTATCGTGACCGCAAAAGCCATGCAATGAGGTAAAACAGGTAAATATGGACGGGGTAAAAGGCATAGAAGAAGTACTTGGCCCCCCACCCCCGCTTTCCGTTGTAGAGGAGGATGGGCAGGGCGGCGAAAACCATGAACCATTGGGGGTTGGGAATTCCGTCCACTTTCCAGGTAGTAAAAAACACCAAAAGCCCCGCCGCCGCCGGAACCAGGGCCTGGGCCCGGCGGTATTTCCGCAATATATAAAACAACACCCCCATGGCGACCAGGAGAAGGCCGCCCTCCACGGTGAAGGGACTGGGGATGATGAAAAACAGCGTCATAAGCGCCGGATTTGCCGCGGCATTCCCGAAGATGAGGACCACCATGGCCACACCCGCGGCGAGGGGCGCAAGGAACCCGCCTGTGGCAAGGAGAATCCGGCCGGGTCTCTTTTCCCTGATCCCGTCACGGAAAAGATCGATCATCAGCATATAAAAGGAGCACATAAAGAGGGTACCGAATATGTTGTTGATCAGCTCTATGTTTTCCACGTACAAAAAACCGGTCAGCAGCCGGTTCCCGATACTCATGAGGATAAAGGCTCCGAAGAAGCGCAGGACATAGAGCTTTTTGTTCCGGGTATAATAAAACCCTTCGGCGCAGAGGAACAGAAATATGGGCGCCACAGGCCTCCCGAACCATTTCAGCCAGGTGGGGAACCCCTGGTTGATAAACATCTGGTACAGATGATCCATGACCATGAGGAGAAGCCCCATGATCTTGATTGTCCCGCCGCTCAGTAAACCCGGGAAATGTTGTTTTTGAACCCCCTCCACCCCCGTTTCGGGGTTTTTCGCCAAATTTTCATCACTCATGAGATAATACCTTACTTTAATGATAAAGTTTTTGCCATAAAAAAACAAAAATTGCCCTGCGCCCGTACATTTCGGACTTGACAAAATCTTTAACTTGCGGCACTGTACCCAGATTGATAATTCTTCATTTGAGAGTTCTTTATTGTGGATGATATTCCATTTTATTGGAAAATAGTTACATAAAAAAATTCAGGGGGATCTATACTTTTGAAAAAAGGAAGGGGAGGATAAAGATGGAGCAGACATTTGTAGAAAAAATGGAGAAGTCCCTGACTGATCTGAAGATGGAAATCATTTCCAACCTCCTTGTAAGCAATGCGGATTTCAAGGAAATTGTAGAGGGTATGGACCCTAAAGACTTAGCGGATAT
>JAIROE010000349.1 GCA_031257715.1 Treponema sp.
ATCACAGGCACTATTTCAAGATTGTGCTCCAGTGCAAGGTACATGTTGGAAAGGGTCTGGGCCTGCACCCCCTGGGTGGCGTCCACAAGAAGCAGCGCCCCTTCGCAGGAACTGATGGCCCGGCTTACTTCGTAAGTAAAATCAACATGACCAGGGGTATCGACAAGGTTGAGTTCGTACTCCCTGCCGTCCGGGGCGGTGTAGGGGATGGTCACCGCCTGACTTTTTATGGTGATTCCCCGCTCGCGTTCTATATCCATGTTGTCGAGTATCTGATCCTGAAAATTCCGGTCGTCCACAAGATGTCCCTTCTCTATGAGCCTGTCGGCGAGGGTGGATTTCCCGTGATCGATATGGGCGATGATACAGAAGTTACGGATCAGGGCTGGATCTTTCATGGGAAGATTATAGGCAATCTTCGCCCTTTCGTATATCCTTTAACCATGATTGAGCTTCACAAGGGCGGCGTCTGGCTGCTAAAGGACGCCGGTATTGTACTTGATGACGAAGGCGCCGGGGCAGAACTCGCCAAACAGGGACTTTCGCTTTCCAGGGATGAAGGGCGGAGGGGGACCATGGCGTACCGGATCCTTTCGGCCCATAACAGGGGGGACGAAGAAAACCTCGCCCTTACATTCGACGCGCTTGCCTCCCACGACATAACCTACGTGAGCATCATCCAGACCGCCCGGGCAAGCGGCATGGAGCGATTTCCCCTTCCCTATGTGCTTACCAACTGCCACAACAGCCTCTGCGCGGTGGGAGGCACCATCAACGCCGATGATCACGCTTTCGCCCTTTCGGCGGCAAAAAAATACGGGGGGATCTATGTTCCGCCGTGCCTCGCGGTGATCCATTCCTACATGCGGGAAATGATGGCAGGCTGCGGTAAAATGATCCTGGGCTCCGACAGCCACACCCGCTACGGCGCGCTTGGAACCATGGCTGTAGGCGAGGGCGGCGGTGAACTTGCCAAACAGCTTCTCGGCAAAACATACGACTTCCCCCGCCCCGAAGTCATCGCGGTTTATCTTGCGGGAACTCCCCGCAGGGGCGTAGGTCCCCATGATATTGCTCTCGCAATTATAGGCGCCGTATTCAGGAACGGTTTTGTCAAAAACAGGGTGATGGAATTTATTGGAGACGGCATAGGAAAACTTTCGGTGGATTTCCGCAACGGCATAGACGTGATGACCACCGAAACCGCCTGCTGGAGTTCCATCTGGAAAACCGACGAAAAGGTGCGGGAGTACCTTGAGGCGCGGGGACGCGGCGGCGATTACCGGGAACTTGCACCCGCCGACGCCGCATATTACGACGGCCTTATCCGCGTGGACATGGATGCCGTCGAGCCCTGCATCGCCCTTCCCTTCCATCCTTCCCGCGTGTACACCATACGGGAACTCAAGGCAAACGCGAAAGACATATTCGCCGAAACGGAAAGGGAGTGCATCAGGGCGCTGGGCGTGCCGGGACTCGAAATGAACCTCGTAAAAAAAATACACGGCGGCGGCATCCATGTCGATCAGGGGATCATCGCGGGCTGCTCCGGGGGCTCCTTTGAAAACATCATGGCGGCCGCCGATATTCTCGACGGCAGATCAACAGGCAACGGCGTTTTTTCCCTGAGCGTGTATCCTGAAAGCCAGCCCTCGGCCCTTGAACTTGCAAGAAACGGCGCCGCCGCCAGATTGATGTCCGCCGGCGTCATCGTCCGGGAGGCATTCTGCGGTCCCTGTTTTGGGGCAGGCGACACACCGGCCAACTGCGAACTTTCGATAAGGCATACGACCCGCAACTTCCCAAACCGTGAGGGCTCAAAACCAAATGAAGGACAGATAGCCTCGACAGCCCTCATGGATGCCCGCTCCATAGCCGCCACCGCCGCAAACGGGGGAAGGATTACCGCAGCCGACGAGATCGATTTTTCGGAAAGCGGCGCGAAATTTTTTTTCGACAGGGGCGTATACGGCAAACGCGTCTATGACGGCAGGGGGAAGGCACAGCCCGAAACGGAGCTTGTTCTGGGACCCAACATCAGGGACTGGCCCGAGATGCTCCCCCTGCCCGAAAATCTCCTGATAAAAATAAGCGCCTTTATCACCGATCCCGTCACAACCACAGATGAACTTATCCCTTCGGGGGAAACATCATCATACAGATCCAATCCCCTGCGCCTTGCCGAATTTACCCTGGGCAGAAAAGACGGCGGATATGTGGAGAGGGCAAAAGACGTACAGCGTCTTGCGGAAAAACTGCGCGGGGGAAAGACGGACGATGAAACCGCCGGCATACTTGCGTCGGTACGGGCCGTACCCGCATACGGCGATATTGAACCGGCGCAGATAGGCATGGGGAGCGCCATCTATGCCCGCAAACCCGGCGACGGCTCCGCGCGCGAACAGGCGGCCTCATGCCAGCGGGTACTCGGCGCCTGGGCGAATTTCGCGCTGGAATACGCCACCAAGCGTTACCGTTCCAACCTCATCAACTGGGGCATACTGCCCTTCGTCGTGGACGATGAAAATACCTTCCGTATCGGCGACTGTGTTTTTTTCCCCGGCATACGGAAACTCCTTCTGGAAGGGGCGGAGGAACTAAAAGGCTTTGTGTTACGGGAAGGAAAGGCCGCGGAAATTACCGCACGCACAGGAAGTCTTACCGGGGCTGAACGGCAGATCCTCGCCGACGGCTGCCTCATAAACTACTACGCAAATAACAACCGGTGATTTCGGACATTCCCGAAATGCCCGGAAATAATGAAGAACCTCGGGGTATGGACCCCCCGCCTTCCAATCACGCGGTCATGTGGATGCTTGAGGCTTTTTTGATTTTGCGGTAATATATGGCTTACCTGATAATGGAGGGCCTTATTGTGATACTCTTAAACATGAACCTGTATTCAGAGTCATTGGGAAAGAAGACGGAAGTGACCGTTCTTTTGCCTGTAAATTCGTCGATTAATAATCCCGCAAAAACCCTGTGGTTTCTTCACGGCATGAGTGATGATCATACCGGATGTCTGCGTAATTCCCTGCTGGAACTTCAGGCGGAAAAATACGGCGTTGCGGTTATTTTCCCAAATGCGGATCTTAGTTTTTATGTTGATATGGCCTATGGATGTGATTATGCGAACTGGATTTCCAAAGAACTTCCGGATGTTTTAACAAAATTATTACCCTTGTCCAAAAGTCCCGGTGATAATTTTATTGCCGGCATTTCCATGGGTGCATACGGCGCATTCTTTATGGGGTTGAACAACAGTGAAAAATACAACACCGCCGTCAGCCTGTCCGGCCCCATGCGCATAGACTGGATTTATCAAATACTAACGGACAAACACATAGCCCATATCGCCGCCCTGGAGGATGATAATAAAAAGAAAGAAGCCTGTAAAGTTTATTCGGAAAAAAATCATGTTCCCGAACTTCTTGTTACAGAACTTTGCAAAATGAGCGGTGCAAGAACCATACGTTCTTTCCAGGCCATGTTTGGCATTGATCCGGTACTTTGCTCCAGTTCCTGTGACCTGTTTTCTTGTGCAAAAAAAATACAGGAGAAAAGAGCCGAACTTAAGCTCATGGCCTTCTGCGGCGAACAGGACTACCATTATGAAAGCAATATATTATTCAGGGATTTTGCCATGGAGAATAATCTAAAGTATAGTTTAACCACAGGCGGCGGCGCCCATACGTGGGATTACTGGAATCAAAATATTCCGGTCATGATGAAAAGGCTGTTCGAATGAGCCTCCGCGGAGCAGAGCTCCGCGGTATCCTTAGCGATGCATTAGTTCGAACGGAGGCTCGTTCGAGAGGAAGTTTATAATACCCTCCCCCGCGCAAGCGGGTTCTTGGGTTTAATACCAAATTTTTGTAATCGTTGCTTTATTCAGCCGGAGCAGAGCTCCGGGGTATTAAACCAGACTTTCGAATAAAGGCTGAACCAGGGATAAAGCCGCCTGGCAGTTTGTTGCGCTTCGCGCGTAAAACAACAAAAATCGCCCAATCGGTGATTTTTTACCCTGCAAATCGCTATCGAAAACGAAATTTCCGCAGTAACCCCGGCAATCGGAATCTTTGGCCCACCGGTAGCACAAGAATCCACATGCGCAACAGACTGCTAGAGGCCCGCATTATTATTGTATCCCAGCCGTCGTGAAATTTGCTGCGCGGCACAAACAATATCCTTTGCGATTAATTTTTGCATTTCTTCCGTAAGGGTATTCATGTGTTTGGAAACACTGATCGCCGCCTGCGGGTATCCCAAATGATTAAAAATGGGAGCAGCCACACAGCGCAAACCCGGCTGTATCTCTTCATTATCTACCGCATACCCGTTTTTTCGTATTTTATCCATTTCTCTTTCCAGTTCTTCCTTCTTTGTTATTGTATTTTTGGTAAATCTGTGCAGAGAAACTTTTCCAAAAAAGGTTTCCCTGTCCTTTTCGGGAAGGTTTGCCAATATCGCTTTGCCAACTCCCGTACAATACATTGGTGCACGGCGGCCAATCTGCGAGTATTGAACAATTGCGTCCGGTGAATCAACTTTATCAATATAAACAATTTCAAAAGCGTAGAAAGCCGCAAGATGAACTGTAGAATCATATCTAAACGACAATTCCTGTCCAAAGGCCCGTGCTTCTGTCCTTACATCCATGCGCCGCTGTACCAGAAAACCCATTTCAAAGAGTTTTATTCCCAGACGGTAACGCTTTGTCTCCGGATTTTGTTCGACATACTCCCGCTTTACCAGAGTATTAACCAATCCGTATACCGTACTCTTGTTAAGCCCCATCCTGTCCGCCAAAACCGTAATACCGGTTTCAGGTTCCAGAGAAGAACCCAGCAGCGCCAGAATTTCCAGGGCGCGATCAACAGACTGAACCAATACGCCATTTGTATTTTTCATATTATCATACAAAAAATATTCCCCGTTTTTCCGTCGTTATTTTAAGGCAGCCTGTCCAATAACGTGTCTACATTATGAACAAGCGCCATTTAATAACGCACCTCAAAATTTTTGGGGAAAATCCC
>JAIROE010000002.1 GCA_031257715.1 Treponema sp.
TCATCCGCTGGCTGCTTCTGGTCTGCGCGATGGAAAACGGCCCTGTTTCCCAGGAGACGCGATCTTCCTACGGCTCGATACGGGGCCGCTATGATTATTTCCCCGAGTACTGGATCGCGGCGCGCGGACCTTGGGCGGGACATTGGCCGCCGAATACGCCGAGCGGTGCATAAGCCTTGCCCCCGAGGGCCCCTTTGCCCCGGAATGCCGGAGCATTATGGCCGGGGCGCTGGGGCTTGCCCCTGAAGACGGCGCGTCCGTTTTAACCCGCGCCGAAATCGAACGCATCATATCCAGGGCCGCGGCCGAAAGAAAACCCGAATATCTTGACGCCCTCATGCCGCTGCTTTCGCTGCCCGAGAATACCTGCACCCTGTACGCCGCGGGCGCGCTGCGGGTTTTGGGACAGGAAAAGGAATTCCGCCTGTACTTTTCCGGCGGGGCGGCAAAGGCAAAGGGCCGGCTGGCGGAACGGCTGGCTTATATCGCAAGGGGATTGTGAGTATGACCTGCGTGTTTTCTCGCGGACTTAAGGCGGGTCTCTTTGCCGCCGCCGCCGCCGTTTTTTGCGCCGTTTCCTGTTCCCTTAAGGCGGACGGGGAAACCATGCTCCGTTACGCAAAGGCGCGGTCGCTTTACGCCGAAGGCCGCCTTGACGAGGCGCTTGCCGGTCTTGAAGGCGCCGGTCATTTTTTCCCGGCGCTCGTGCTCCGGGGAAAGGCCGAATATTTTTCGGGGGATTCCACGAAGGCGGAAAAGACATTCCGCCGCGCCCTCAGGCTCCGTCCTTCCGCGGCGGAGGCGGGCCTGTATCTTGCGAGGACGCTCCGGGAAGGACAGAAGGCGGACGAAGCCCGCGCCCTTCTGGAGGCGCTTGTCGCCGACGATCCCCTGGATATACGCGCCCTGCGCCTTGCCGCTTCCCTTGAAGACGACAGGGGGCCGCCGGGCCGGGCCGCCGCTCTTGCTTTTCTTGACCGTGCGGCGGAGGCTTCTTCCGAATGCGCCCTTGTGTTTCTTGACCGGGCCCGGCTCAGGTGGATAGCCGGAAAGGGGGATGAGGCGCTTGAAGATTTGAACAGGGCGCGCGTTCTCCTTTCCCCCGGTACTCCCCTGTTCCGCGCCGTTGAAAAACTCGAATCCGCAATCAGGGAGGCATCCGCATGAAACCGGTAAAGACGTGTCTTGTTTTTTCCGCGCTGTTCTTCTCTGCCTGCGTTTCTTTTCCGCCGCAATGGTACGGGACAGAAGCCTGGTCAACAGCGAAAGGGGATTTCCCTTCGGTGTGGATTGCCGAAGTATCGGCGGATCTGAGCGGGGTATGGACGGCGGTGGAAAATGAAGCCGCCGGTCTTGCTCCCCTTGTCTTTTGGGAACAGGGGTTTGCCGCCGCCGGCGCGGAAGGAGAAGCGGATTATGAGGCGGATGTATGGCTGCGGGAACGGGAATATATTTCGGGATGGAAAACGCGGCGTTCCCTCGCGGTGGAAGTGCGGATCTGGAAAGCGGGAGAAAGAACCGGAAAGAACATCCCGCTTGCCGCGGGAAGGGTGACGACGGCGGGAGACGGGAGTTTTTCATCATCGGAAACCACCGGGCGCATGCTTGCCCTTGCTGTCGGAAAAGCCGTGGCCGCGCTGAGGGAAGGAGAAGAAAGAAAATGAAGACGGCGATCACCGTTTTCTTTTTGGGGGTATTTTTTTTCACGGGTCCCGGGGGTCCCGCCGCGGAAGGGCTCTCTTTTGCCGATGCCGCGCGCCTGGCCGTGGCGTCGTCGGACGAGCTCAGGGGTGAATACGCGATGCAGGCGATTCGTGAGGGGACCTGGACGCTGGGCCGGCGCGCTTATCTTCCCCGCCTTGCCATAGGCGCGTCGGAGGACGACCGTCTCTCGGAAAACGGCGCCGATTCCTTTGTCAAAAATTACAGCATCAGCGTGGATCAGCTGGTGTGGGACGGCGGCAGGCTTATGCTCGGCCGGCAGCTTGAACGGATGGATCTTGCCCTTTCGGGGGCAAAACTTGAACAGATGGCCGAAGAGACAGCCGAGGCGGCGCTTTCGGTATACCGGGAACTGCTCTACACCAGGGCCGTGCTGGCGATACGCGAGGCCATGGCGGAATCGCTTGCCCGGCAGCGCGCGCTCATCGAGCGTGAAACGGAACTGGGAATCGCGCTGCCGGCAGATCTTGCCGAGGCGGATATCACCCTTGGAGAACACAGGATAGAACTGGAAAACCTCGAAATCGATCTTGCGGAAACGGAGCGGCGTTTCGCGGAGATCCTTGGCCTTGAGCAACTTCCGCCGCTGGAAGAAACAATAGACACCGGGAGGAAAACGGCGCTGCCTTCCACCCTTCTGGCGAGATCCATGACGGAGGCGAAAAATCCCGAACTGGCGGAGGAACGGCACCTCATCGCGAGGAAACAGGGCGAACTGAAATACGCCGCGCTTTCATGGATGCCCGAGGTGCGCATCACCGGGAGTTTCGGTCTGAGCGGCAGGCGCTATCCGCTGACAAGGCAGACCTGGTCTGTGGGAATCAATGTCGATTTTTCCTCGCCGTGGATTTCAGGCGCGTTGGGGGGAAGCGCGGGCCGGGAGCTTCCCTACGATACAACCGCGCGGATTCAAAGCAGCGTGAATCCCCTTCCCGATCCCGCATCGGGCATGACCAGGCGTCAGGCGGAACTTTCCCTGTCGCTGGAACGGAGGAAGTATGCCCTTGCCCTTGAACGCCTCGGCCGTTCCGCGGAACAGGGCGTTGAAAAATGCCGCATGGCGGACCGGAAGCGGGAACTTGCCGGGGAAAGCCTCGAGCTTGCGGGGGAAAAGTACCGTCTTGCGGAACTCAGGCGGGAATTGGGACATCTGACCCGCGTTGAACTGATGGAAGAGCGGATCGAGTACAGCCAAAAGGAAATAGCCCTTGTAGAGGCGGCCATAGCCCTGCTCGCGGCCGAACGGGAACTTGAAAAACTCATGGGGCTGGGCCCCGGAGAACTCCGGATCCTTGCCGAAGCGGAAATGAAAGGAGGCGGATCATGAAAGCATGGATCATGAAAATGTTTACCGCGGTTTCCCGCAAAACTGAAAAAACGCCGGCCGCGATAATTGCCGCCGGCGCGATGTTTGCCGCCGGTCTTGTTTTTTCTTCATGCGGGAAAAAGGCGGAGGCGGAGCCTCTCCCTGTCCGCGGGATAAAGGCCGCCGCCGCCCTTGAACGGGAACTTTCCGATGAGACCGGCGGTTTCGGGACGCTCTCGTTTCTCGCCAAACTTGATGTCTCCTCTTCACAGGAAGGAACGGTGGGGAGACTTCCTTTCCGTGAAGGCGACGCCGTCCGCCGCGGGGAAATTCTGGTGCGGCTGGAAAATCCGCAGATGGTCCTTGCCGTCGGCCGGGCCGAAAACGCCCATGCCCACGCCGCCGCCGCCCTTGATCTGGCGCGGTCGCGGCTTATCGAAGGCGAGTTTCAGGCGGAGGCGGAGATCCTTGCCATAGCGAAAGCGGAAGCGGAACTTGCCCAGGCGCGGCGTATTCTGGAAGAGGACAGGCGAAAGCATGAGGATACGGAAAAACTCTACGAGGCAGGCGGTCTTGCCGAAGAGACGATACTCGAACGCCGTTTCACGCTGGAATCGGCGGAAGAACAGCTGCGGCTCATGGAAAGGGAACTGGAAATACGGCGCGTCGGATTCAGGGATCAGGATCTTGTCCCGGCGGGCGGAGTTCCCGAAGACGGAGCCGCGCGTGTACGTGCGCTCATACGCCTCAGGACCGCCGGTCTCAGGGCGGAACTGGATGCCGCCGGTGCGTACCTTGAGGCCGCGGCGAAGGAGCTTGAGTCGGCGCGCCTTGCCGAATCGGAACTGGTTATAAAGAGTCCCGGTCCCGGGATTGTGGGGGCCCGTTACTTTGAGGAAGGGGAACGGACTTCGCGCGGGGACAAGATCCTTACCCTCATGGACACAAGTTCGCTTTACGCGGTCTTTTCCCTCAGGGAATCGGAGGCGCTGCGCCTTGAAAGGGGCATGCCCGCCTCTGTGGGCATAGACGGAACGGGCGGGAATTATGAAGGAAAAGTGGATCTGGTTTATCCGCAGGCGGACAGCCAGTCCCTGAGTTTTCTGGTGCGCGTTCTGCTGGACAGGGCCGAAGGCCTTAGTCCGGGAATGTTTGCCAGGATCAGAATCCCGCTCGGAAATCCGCGCCGCGCCCTTGTCATTCCCGAATCGGCTGTTTTAAGGCGCAGGGACGGCGAGGGGACGGTTTTTGTGATCAAGGGGAATCATCTTTCCGAACGGAAAGTAACGCTGGGAGCGCGTGACGGAGAGGACAGGGAGATCCTTTTTGGCCTTTCCTCCGGGGAAGCGGTCGCGGCCCGGCCTGAAAGCGATCTGAGGGAGGG
>JAIROE010000072.1 GCA_031257715.1 Treponema sp.
GAAATAGCCGGCATCTTCCGTTCCCGCGTTATTGACGTTTCACCTTCAACCATTACCATAGAGGCCACGGGGAGCGTGGAAAAACTCAACGGCCTCCTGCTTCTTTTACACCCCTATGGGGTTCTTGAACTTGCCCGTACCGGCCTTGTCGCGCTGGAGCGGGGTCCCCGGGTGCTTTCGACGCCCCGCCTGTCCGAATCACTAAACATTACCGGCTGACCGGAATTGTACGGTTTGGGACTTGGGTTTTCCCGAACAGGAACAATGACCGGATTCTCACCCCGTTCCGAAGGGAATTACTTTGGAAAAGGGGATAATATCAAGGAGGAGTTTCATGTCAGACAGCCCGCAAACCAGAATCATCAGGGTCTTTGATACTACCCTTCGGGATGGTGAACAGGCCCCCGGATGCAGTATGAACCTTCAGGAAAAAATTGAAGTGGCGAAGCGGCTTGAAAAACTCGGCGTGGATGTCATTGAAGCGGGTTTTCCCGCCTCAAGTCCCGGTGATCTCGCGTCGGTCAAGGCTATTGCGGGAATAGTCAAAGACTGCACGGTGGCGGGGCTCTGCAGATCCCTGGAAAAGGACATAGATGCGGGCCGGGAAGCCCTCGCGGGGGCGGCCTGTCCCCGTATTCATATTTTCCTTGCTACATCTCCCATACACATGGAGTTCAAGCTGAAGATGACGGCGGAGCAGGTATTGGAACAGGCGGTCGCATCGGTACGTTACGCGAAAAAATTCTGTTCCGATGTGGAATTCTCCGCCGAGGATGCCTTTCGAAGCGATCCTGAATTTGTCTGCAGGATTTTTGGCGCCGCCATTGAGGCGGGAGCCCTCACGGTGAACTTTCCCGATACTGTGGGTTATGCCATGCCCGAAGAATTCGCCGCACGTATACATTATATCAGGGAACATACCCCCCGCATGGAAAAGGCGGTTCTTTCGGTGCACTGCCACAACGACCTCGGGCTCGCTGTGGCAAACAGCATAGCGGCGGTAAACGCCGGGGCGAATCAGGTGGAGTGTACCATCAACGGCATAGGGGAGCGGGCGGGGAACGCCTCGCTTGAAGAGCTGGTCATGGGCATCAGGGTAAGGAGGGACTACTTTGGCGCCGATACCCGCGTCGATTCCACGAAGATCTACGGGACAAGCCGCCTTGTTTCGCAGGTGACGGGGGTGAAGGTTCAACCCAACAAGGCAATCGTCGGGGACAACGCCTTTGCCCACGAGGCGGGCATACATCAGCACGGCGTTCTTGCCAAGCGCGAAACCTACGAGATCATGACTCCCGAGTCAATAGGCATCCCCCGCAACCGCATGGTCCTCGGCAAACATTCGGGGCGCCACGCCTTTGAGGACAGACTCAAAGATCTGGGACTGCAGGTTGACAGGGACACATTGGAACTTGTTTTCGCCCAGTTCAAGGATCTTGCCGACAAGAAGAAGGTAGTAAGTGACCGTGACATAGAAGCGCTGGTAATGGGCGCCTCCGCAGCGGTCCCCGAAACCTGGAGACTCGATCACTGGGCGGTGAACACCGGGTCGGCGCTTGGGGCAAGCGGAACCATCAGGCTGCACCACAGGGACGGCCGCTCCGAAAAGCTCGTGTCCATGGGAGACGGCCCCATCGATTCAATCTTCAAGGCCATCAACCGCATCATAGGGAAGGAGCCGGAACTGGAACTGTATGAGATAGGAGCCATCACCGGCGGGTCCGCCTCTCAGGGCGAGACCATAGTGAAAATAGCATGGGAAGGCCGCCGCTGGAACGGCCGCGGGGTTTCCACCGATGTCGTGGAGTCTTCAATAAAGGCCTATCTTTCGGCGATCAATGCGATGGAATGGGAACTCGCTGCGGGCTGCAAAAAAAAGGAATGAGGGCGCATCCAAAGGCCCCGGCCGGATTTTCGTAAGGTATTAGGGGACAAAGTGGAAAGAAACGGGAAGCTCGAAATACTTGATACTACACTCCGCGACGGCGCGCAGGGGGAGGGAATCAATTTTTCCCTCAGGGACAAGCTTGCGGTGGCGGAAGCGCTGGATGAACTGGGGGTAGACTGGATAGAGGCGGGAAATCCCGGCAGCAATCCCAAGGACATGGAATTCTTTCTTCACGCCGGGGAGTTGAAGCTGAAGAATGCGAAACTCTGCGCCTTTGGCCCTACCCGGAAAAAGGATACGGCGGCGGCCGATGACCCCATGCTGAGGAGCCTTCTTGATTCCGGCGCCGAAGGGATCGTCGTTTTCGGTAAAAGCTGGAATCTCCAGGTTGCCGAAGTGCTCCGGGTAAGCCCCGAAGAAAACATTGCCATGATTGCCGAAACCATCGCCTTTCTCAGGGCCGAAGGCCGCGAGGTGTTTTACGACGCCGAGCATTTCTTCGACGGCTGGAAGGCCAATCCCTCCTATGCCCTTGCTGCGATCAGGGCCGCCCTTGACGCCGGCGCCGGTCATATCATCCTCTGCGACACAAACGGGGGGAATTTTCCCGATCTCATCGCGGAAGGGGTAAAGGCGGCGCTTGAAGAGGCAAAAGAAAGCGGGCGGGGGGCTTCATCCCTTCCCATGACGGGCATTCACGCCCACAATGATTCAGGACTTGCCGTGGCCTGCTCCGTCGCGGCGGTACAGGCGGGCTGCCGCCATGTTCAGGGGACTCTCGTTGGATTTGGGGAACGCTGCGGCAACACCTGCCTTGCTTCCCTCATCCCCAGCCTGGAACTCAAAATGAATATCCGCTGCCTTCCCGAAGGGAATCTCCCCCTCATCTCTGCCGTTACCCGGCGGGTGGCGGAAATTGCCAACGTATCGCTCAGTGACGACATGCCCTATGTGGGGGCTCACGCCTTTTCCCACAAGGCGGGTATGCATACGGACGGCGTGCTCAAAAACAGGCGGACTTTTGAACATATCGATCCTGCCATGGTGGGGAACGACCGGCATCTGCTCATGAGTGAAATGGGGGGCCGTTCAGCCGTCGCGGAGCGGGCAAAAAAAGTTGATCCGGACATTACGAGGGATCATCCGCTTGCTTCGGTGCTTGCGGGGAAACTCAAGTCGCTTGAAGCCGAAGGCTGGGCCTTTGAAGGGGCCGACGCCAGCTTTGAACTGCTTGTCCGCCGTGAACTGGGCCGCTACAGGCCCCTTTTCCGTATAGAGGCGTACCGCGTCGTCAGCGAACATCCCACGGGCGCCGCCATTGCCTGTTCCCACGCCTGGGTCAAGGTGCTGGTGGAGGATCAGTACGAGATAGCCGCCGCCGAGGGAGACGGGCCTGTGAACGCCCTGGACGGCGCCCTCCGCCGGGCCCTGACCCGTTTTTATCCTGAACTTGAAAAGGTGCGTCTTGATGATTACAAGGTCCGGGTCATAGACGGCAAAGACGCTACCGCCGCCAGGGTCAGGGTCCTCATAGAATCAACCGACGGCAACCTGCGCTGGGGAACCGTCGGGGTTTCCACGGACATCATAGACGCAAGCCGTGCCGCACTGGTTGATTCCATCGAATACAAGTTGATAGGGGATCTTGAGCGGCGTTTCAGGGTTTACCTGTAATCGCCGCGTCAAAAAAACAAAACAAGGCGCCCCGTAAACGCGGCAGACTGTTAATCGACCCTGAATTTGGAGACTTCCTTGACGAGGATGTCGATGTTTTCCTTGTTGTCTCCGCTGATGGTATTTACCCGGCTCACGGCAATGTTGATCTGATCCGCCCCCGTCGACATTTCGTTCATTCCGCTGGTAATTTCCTGGGTTACAAGCCCAAGGTTCCTGCTTTCCTGAATGACTTCCTTGCTTCCTTCGAGCATCTGCTGGGAGCTGTCCTTCACTTCCTGGGTGATGGTGTTGAGCTGGGCAATGGCCTGCAGAATCTGCTTGCTCCCTTCACTCTGTTCTTCCATGGCGTTTCGTATGTTTTCTTCCTGCTCCGAAACGATCTTCACCCCGGAATCTATCGCTTCGAATTTGTTGAGGACGCCGTCGGTGGAACGGGTTATCTTGTCTATGGAGTCTTTGATCTTTTTCAGCACCGTACTGATGGTTTTGGACTGTTCGCCCGAGGATTCGGCCAGCTTGCGGATTTCATCGGCCACAACGGCAAAGCCTTTTCCCGCCTCCCCCGCATGGGCCGCCTCTATGGCGGCGTTCATGGAAAGGAGATTGGTCTGACTGGCGATGTTTTCCATCACCGCGTTAATTTCCAGAAGTCCCGCCGATTCCCGGGATATCTCCTGGATGTCCGTCGCTACTTCCTGTAATCCCGAGCGGCCCACTTCGGACGCCTCGGCGAGGTCTTTGACATTCTCGTTGTTTTTCACGAGGACCTGCGTTACCGACTGGATGTTGGCGAGCATTTCTTCTATGGCCGAAGAAGACTCGGATACGCTTGCGCTCTGACTTTCAATCTGCTCGTTGAGCCTGTCGATGTTGGCGGTTATCTGTTCCATTGTGGCGTTTGTTTCCGTCACCGAAGCGCTCTGGTTTATCACCCTGCCCTTGATACTCTGGATGTTGGCGGTTATCTCGTTGATGGCCGCCGCGGTTTCCGTCATGTTGCTTGCCAGTTCGTTGCCTATATCAAAGAGGGCCACCGACTGCCTCTTTATGGTGATGACGAGGTTCTTGATCTTTTCCAGGGTCATGTTGAAGAAGTGGGCAAGATCGCCGATTTCATTCTTCATATTGAGACTGATTGATTTGGTGAGGTCCCCTTCGCCTTCGGATATGTCCTTAAGGGTAAGCGATACGTTGGTAATGGGTTTGGTGATGCTGGTGGCCACAAAGAAAATAATAATCGCCGTCACTATGCTTGCCGCCACCGCACAGATAATGGTGAACAAAGTAAGACCCCTGACTTCCTTGAGAATGACTGTTTCGGGGGTGCCCAGCATGATGGTCCAGGAGCCTGCTTCCCCTATGGGAAAGGAAACAATAGAAATTTCCAGATTGGTTCCCAGCGCCGGCGAATAGACATTTAACACAATGCTGTCTTCCCCCTCTATGGCGGCCATTGCCTCTTCAACGTAGGGTTCGTAAAGGCCGGCATCTACCTCTCTGGCCTTTTTGCCAATCCGGTCTTTCTGGTAGCTCCCTATGATGGTACCATCCCCGGTATAGATACTCATGGCCCCGATATCCTCGTGTTCAGCGATGATTTGCTCGACGATGGGCTGTACGGCCTCAATTCCGATATTGACCCCTGCCATACCTATTGCCTCACCGGTTTCGGGATCAATGACCGGCACGGACACGGAGAAGGTGTAGATGTCTTTACCCCCCAATTTCTGGATCTTCGGATTCTGCATGACAGGCTTGCGGCTATTGGGCCCATTGATATAATCCAGTACGGCGGGGACGGCCTCATAGGTAGATAACCTTATCTTTTCGGCATCGTGGGTGAACGAGGGGGCGTAGATCCCTTCTCCGGTGTTACCTTGAGTTCCGGCATACTGTGCGTCCATGCCGTCCAGGGC
>JAIROE010000085.1 GCA_031257715.1 Treponema sp.
CGTAATCAGGGCATGGGAGGGAATATGTTCGGAAGGAATTCATCGGATCTTGGCATTGATTTGGGGACCTGTAATACTCTTATCTACATACGGGGAAAGGGCATCGTATTGAACGAGCCTTCGGTGGTGGCCGTGGAAAGGGGCACCAAAAAGGTAATGGCCGTCGGAGTCGAGGCCAAGCGCATGCTCTGGAAAACTCCGGAGAATATCATCGCCATAAGGCCCATGCAGGACGGGGTTATCGCCGATCTTGAATCCACCGAAAAAATGATACGTTACTTCATTTCCAGGGTTCTGCCCCGTTACCGTTTTGTCAAACCCCGAATGGTCATCGGCATTCCCTCGTGTATCACCGAGGTGGAACGCCGGGCGGTGGAAGAATGCGCCTACAAGGGGGGCGCCCGGGAAGTCGTCGTTATCGAAGAAAGCCGGGCCGCGGCAATAGGGGCCGATATCCCCATCTGGGAGCCCGCCGGGCACATGATCTGCGATATTGGAGGGGGCACCACGGAAATCTCGGTTATTTCCCTTGGCGGTATGGTTGTCACCAATGCCATACGCCTTGGAGGCGATGAATTTGACGAGGCCATCATCAAGTATGTACGCAACGCCCATAACCTCATCATAGGAGAGCAGACCGCCGAACGCCTTAAAGTCGAAATAGGGAACGCGTCGCCCGACAAGACCATAGAAAAGGTCGAGATAAAGGGAACGGATGCCATCACGGGCCTTCCCCGGCGGCTTGAAATAGATTCCGTTGAGGTCCGGGAGGCCCTGAAGGATCCCATCACCCAGATTATCGATGAAATAAAGGCGACGCTGGGACAAACCCCGCCGGAGCTGGCGGCCGATATTGTGGAGCGGGGCATCGTCATGACAGGCGGCGGCTCGCTGCTCAAAGGCCTTGGAAAACTCATCTCCAACGAGACGGGGGTCCCCGTGATCCTCGCCGAAAGGCCGCTTGACTGCGTCGCGCTTGGGGCGGGAAAGTATTTTGAATACACCAAGGGCTTTGACAATTCCAAAAGCATTTATGACAGTCTGAACGGTTAAGGATATGGTAACAGGGAAAGGCAGAATCCCCCGGGGCCGGCTTAATCCTTCTTCGTATGTATTTGCCGCGCTCATGTTTGTCTCTTTTGCCGTGCTTTTCTTTTCAACCCGCAGTTTTATCATGGACTTCAAAAATATCGGACTTTCCCTTTTTTCAGGCATACGGGGAAGCGTCAACGAGATTTCGTCGCTGGTTTCGCGGACGGTGCTTTCCGTCAGCGAACTTGCCAGCCTCCGCGAGGAATACGCCGAACTTTCGGGCCGCATCACCCGGTATGAACAGCTTGAACGGAGCGCAGCCGAGATAGGGCAGGAAAACATGCGCCTGCGGGAACAGCTCGGTTTTTCCCGCATCCTGCGTTACCGTCATATACCCGCGGAACTCATAGGCCGCGATCCTGACAATCTTTTTTCGGCCTTTGTGATCAACAAGGGGGAAAAAGACGGAGTCGCCTACAACATGCCTGTTATCGCCTTTCAGAACGGGACGCAGGCGCTGGCGGGCAAGGTGGTTCAGGCAGGCCGGTCGGAAAGCCTTGTCATGCCCATCTACGATGTCAGTTCTTCGGTTCCAGCCCGGCTTTCGGTATCACGGTTTGAGGGACTCGCCGAAGGGCAGGGGAATCCCGAGGCTCCTCTCCTCATGCGGCTCATCAACAAGCGCGCCCGTGATGAAATCAGCTACGGCGACATGGTAGTTTCAAGCGGCATAGGAAGGGTGTATCCGGGGGGGATCAATATAGGCCGGGTAAGCAGGATCATTTACCATGAGGACGATATTTCCATGGAGGCCGAACTGGAGCCCGTGGTGGATTTTTCCCGGCTTGAATATGTCTTTGTCATTGAGACTATCGGGGCCGATGCCGCCGGGGAGGAAGCTGATGGTTAGAAACGTGATCTGGACGGTGATTTTTGCCTTTGTGGCCGCCGTGCTCCAGTCGACCCTGCTCCGTCATCTTGCCCTCTTCCGGGCCGTTCCCGATCTTTCCTTGTGCATCGTCGTCGATTCCGCCTATGTCAACGGCGCCATGACGGGCCAGCTTTCGGGATTTTTTTCGGGCCTTCTCATTGATTTTATTTCGGCTGCGCCTTTGGGGCTCAACCCCCTGATACGCACGCTTGTGGGCGCCCTTGCCGGGTTCATGAAGGGGACTTTTTTTCTGGGCGCCGTTTTTCTCCCCATGATCCTCTGCGCCGCCGCTACCATTGTCAAGGCCGCGTCCCTTTTCGTCCTTCACCTGCTGTTCGCCGACGCCGTACCTGCGTACCCCCTCGCGTCTCCGCTCCTGTGGACGGAACTGTTCCTCAATGCCGTTTTGGCGCCTTTTCTCTTCTTTCTCCTGAAACGTTTTACGCCTCTCCTTTCGGGGCGGAGGATTTACAATGCCGCCCCTTAACCATCTTTCTTCCGATGATGAAACGCCCGAGCGGCGCATCAGCATTCTCGGCGTATTTTTCGTCGCTATCTTTGTCATATACGCGGTTCGGCTTTTCAGCATGCAGATTCTTCAGGGTGATGTATACCGGCGGGAGGCTCAGGACATAGCCCGGAGAACCACGGTGATTCCCCCGCAGCGCGGTGAAATTTACGACCGGAATTTTGACACCCCCCTGGCGCTCAACACCGATTCCTACGCGGTGAACATTACCCCCGCGGAAGTGCCGCGGGGGGAAATGCCCGCCCTGCTTGAAAGGGTCGGCGCCATCATCGGCATACCCCGTTCCGAACTGGAAAAGAAACTGCCCGCCCAGTCGAATTCT
The DNA here is from genome assembly GCA_031257715.1 of Treponema sp. Next base: position 2,815 of record JAIROE010000085.1, read on the forward strand.
TCCTATCAGCCGCTGGAACTGGCGGTAAACGTTCCCTATGCCGCCGTCGCCGTGCTTGCCGAAAACGCCGATACCCTGCGGGGGATCTCGTGGCAGAGCAAGCCCCTGCGCACCTACGCGGAAGCGGGAAGCCTTTC
>JAIROE010000173.1 GCA_031257715.1 Treponema sp.
GCCCTACAACTACATCACCATGGCCGCCCTTTCCGCCCAATGAACGCGCGCCGCCGCAGGGCGGCGTTCCAGGGGCGGCCTGCCGCGGTCCGGGGCCGGCTTATTGCAATCCGCGGGCAGTTCGACCTGGAGTTTTACGGCAGGGCCGTAAAACTCCCCAGTCAAAGGCCGGCGTCAGCCGGCCTTTGACCCTTGACCCTTCCCCCCCAAAAGCGGTAGTATGATCCGATACTGGTTTACGAGGTGCGTTTGTATGGCTTTTAAGGGGAAAAAACCGGCCGCGGAGGAAGAAAATTCCGCAAAAGATGAAATAATCCGCCGTTTCAGGGCCAATCCCGCCGTTTTTATCGGGACCGTGGTCATTCTGGTCATTGTTATTGTTTCTTTCGTCCTCGTTCCCGCCCTGACGCCCGGGGCGGGGGGGGGCATGGGGGACCTTGTCTTCGGCGTTTACAACAAGATTCCCGTAAAATATGTGGCGGACAATTATTTTGCCGACGCGGTGCGCGTTTTTGCCAGGAACAGGCAGGCGGAAATTACCGAGGAAAATTACCAGGCCCTCAATTTCGAGATTTGGCAGCAGGCGTATATCGAGGCGGTGGTACAAACGGCCATTCTTGACGAGATGAACCGTTCCGGCTACACCGCTCCGGAGAAGCTGGTGAACCGGGAAGTGGCGATGCTTCCCGATTTGCAGGAAAACGGCCGCTATTCGCCTTCCAGGTACCAGGCGCTTGACAGCGCGACCCGCCTTAACCTTTGGCAGAAAACCCGCGACAGGCTTATCCGGGAGCGGTACGAAACGGATATAGGGGAAATGAGGGTTTCGGAGAAGGAAACCGCCTTCATTGCCGCAATGGCGGCCCGGCAGCGCCGCTTCGAGATGGTTTCTTTTTCCATTGACGCTTATCCCGAAGAGGAAGAGGCGGCCTTTGCGTTCGCCAATCCCGATCTTTTTATCGTTACCCGCCTTTCAAAGATCACCGTGGATTCCGGGGAGGAGGCCCGGCGCGTGCTTGCCTCCATAACGGACGGGACGACTTCCTTTGAAGAGGCCGCGCGGAGCTATTCGCGGGATCAATACGCCGAACAGGGCGGCGATATGGGGATCAAAATGGCCTATGAACTTTCCACGGAAGTTTCGGAAACCGCCGACAGGGACGCGCTTGCGGCCCTTGGCGCCGGGAAATACAGCGGCGTCATCAAGGTTCCTTCCGGGTGGGCTTTTTTCAGGGCGGAGGAAGCGCCGCGCGCCGCCGTCATGGAAGATGATTTGACAAAACGGAAAATACACGCCTATATCGGGGAATACGAGGGCGGCCGCATGGCGGATTGGGCCGAAGGCAAGGCGCGGGCGTTTATTACCCTTGTAGGTGAATACGGATTTGCCGAGGCGGCCAATCAGGCGGGAATTACCATACGCGGTTTCGGGCCCCTTCCGGTGAATTACGGCAACCTGGAGCTTTTTCCTTCTCTTGAAGCCGCCTCAATCCCCGAACTTGTGCCCGGAGCGTCAAATGAAAACTTCTGGCTCACCGCCTTTTCAACCCCTCTTTACACTCCCTCCGAACCCCTTGTTCTGGGGAGGAACGTGGTGGTGCTGTTTCCCCTTGAAGAAACCCAGGCCGATGAATCTTCGGCAAGCCTTATAGAATCCTACGCGCCCTACTGGATAAGTCTTCTTGCCAGGCAGGGCATCCGCTCCCATTTTCTCACGAGCGACAAATTTGAGGACGGATTCTTCGAGGCTTACCGCCGCTATGTATCGCCCTAGCGGCCCGCCGCCGGAGCATGTTGATTCATGGGCGCCTTGTAGAAACCGGCCGGGGTTATTCCCTTTCCTGGCGGGGGAAAAACCTGCTTTCCGCCGTAGATCCCGCCGCTCAGGCCGAGCGTCTCGCGGGGTCCGTTTCCCCGGTAAACCGCACCTTGTATTTCTGCCCTTCCCCCCTGTTCGGTTACGGCCTTGCGTCTCTTCTTGAAAGGATAGAGCGGGAAAGCCCCGACTCGGCGGTGCTCTGCATCGAGGCGGAAAAAGAGCTGCTCGAACTTTCCCAAAACAGCATGGAGGGACTGCTTGAGAATCCCCGCCTCCGCCTCCGGGAAGCGGGCAATCCGGCGGAACTCTGCGATTTTGTCCGGGACGCCTGGGGCAGCTGCCGTTTTCGCCGCGTGGAACCACTCCGGCTTTCGGGCGGCTGGCGGCTGCACCGGGAACTGTACGATTCCCTTGCCGGCACGCTGAGGGAAGATATAGCCCTTGAATGGGGGAACGCCGTTACCCTTATGAAGCTGGGCCGGCGCTACATGAGAAACGCCGTCCGCAATCTTGCCCTTGTTCCTTCGTGCCGGAACCTCCGGGATTTTTCTTTCGGCTCCGATCCCGTTCTGGTCCTTGGCGCGGGCCCCTCCCTGGACGGGCTTCTTGACGGCCTTGAACGGCATTTCGGCGAAAGCCTCGGGAACGGAGCGCCTGAAGGTTCCCGTCCCTTCAGAATTGTGTGCGTGGATACCGCCCTTGCGGGCCTCAGGGCGCGGCGCATCAAGCCCGATCTTGCCGTGGCCCTCGAATGCCAGCATTGGAACATCAGGGATTTCACAGGACTGGGAGACTGGGAACTTCCCCTTGCCATGGATCTTTCCGCCCTTAGTGAAACGGCGGAAATGCTTGGAAGCCGCGTCTATCTTTTCTTTACGCCGTGGACTCCCCTCCGCATTTTCGGCCGCCTTGAAAAGGCGGGGCTGCTTCCGGAACGTCTGCGGCCGCTGGGATCGGTGGGCCTTACCGCGGCGGCCATCGCGCTCCGCCTTGGCGGCGGTCCCGTGCTTTGCGGGGGTATAGACTTTTCGTTCACTCCCGACAGCTACCACGCCCGATCAACGCCGGGACACCGTGAAAAACTCAGGGAACACAACCGCTTCCGCAGCATACTCAACGCGGACGCGGGCTTCCGCCCCGGAACCACGGCGGCTTCCGCAAAATCGGGCCTTGCCGTGCGGAGC
>JAIROE010000358.1 GCA_031257715.1 Treponema sp.
AATTATGCGCGGACACTTGTCACCGTCCTCGGGGAGGATTTCAGCGAAGTGATACCCGGCGACGGCGCCTTTAACGACGGAAGCATCGTTATCGAGCTGGGCAATAACAGGATCTACACCATACAGTTCGGGCCGCCATACGAAGACGGCCGCCGTCTTGCCCGCGTCTTCATTTCCGGCGGAAACGAAAACGCCGTTTCCCCCCATGTATACGTCATGGCGGAATGGACGGTACGGCGCCTTTTTCGAAACACCGGTTTTTTTGAAAGCGCGGAATGACGGCGCGGGAAATTTTCGCCGCTAACCGGAATCCTTTGCCCGTATGAATTCCCTGTATTTCTCGGGATCGCTCTTGAAGGCCACGATATGGGAAACCGGATCTTCAAGCGCCCGCGCCAGAGCTTCGGACGCCTCGAAGACAATGCGCTCCGCGTCCACGAGCCTTCCCGAACGGGAACTGAGGCCTATGCAGAGATCGGTCTTTGAGGTAAACGAATATTTGCTCATGAGGCGGCTGTGAAATTCTTCCGCCTTGGCAAATCCCATGTCAAGATCGATATTGGGATAGATGATTGAGATTCCCCGTTTGCCCTTTTCGAAGATAAGATCCCTCAGGGTAAAGAAATTGACCGCGTCATCGGCAAATTCGTTGTAAAAGCCGTCGTCCGGGCGCTTCTGATTCCTGAATTCCATGACAATGAAGACAAGATCCTGCTCAAAAGAAGCGCAACGGTGCAATTCCGCGGAGAGACGCTCCAGGGTGTAGTCTTCCCATCCGATGTTGCCGTGCGGCGAGAAGAGCCCGCGCGGCCCCGCCTCGTCCGCGGCGTTGTCCCGGGGCGGCGGAATGTCGCGGTTCGGGAGAGCTTCCTCCCGTTCCGCTTCATGAGCCGTCTTGCGCGCCGTTCCGGGGTCCGGCCCTTCGGCTTCAGGGACATCCGGTTCGCGGACCGGCCGCGGGGGCCGGAACCGGGGCGTAACCGCCTCCTGCCGCGGACGGCGGGCGGCAAAGGGATCGGAGCTTTCCCCCGGCGCGGGAGAAATTCCCTGAAGCCTGTTTTTGCCCAGCAGCGACTCAAGCAGCAGTGTGAAGAAAGCCAGCGCCAGGGACGCCAGCACCATGATGAGGGTTTGTTTGAGTATCCCGGTAACGAGGGAATAATCCACCACGAGGACGGCCGCCTGTATGTTCACATTTCGCCGTCCTTCTATGCGGAGGGGGAGTGAGGGATTACGAATCAGATCCGGCCGGGACTTGAACCGGGGCGAATCGTTTACCCAGGCGACGACCCCGCTGCCTTCACGCTCAAAGGCATATTCCCCGTCGGGACCGGAAATGATCACTCCCTCTATGGTTCGGGACTCGGCAATGGCATCCTCAATGGCGTTTATGAACGGCTGATCCATGAAGCCCAGTACGCCGGCCGAGGAAGCGCGGTCGGCAAGATCAAAAAATTCCCGCTCCGCAATGATGCGGCGTTCGTCAATGCTGATGTAAAGCTTGAGTCCCGCGTACACCAGTGCGGCAAGATACACAAAAATACAAATCGAGGCTATAATGGAAGTAATGAAAGTATTATTTTTTTGGCCCATATTACGGATAGTATATATGCTTTTTTTGGCTTACGCTACAATGAAATGCAAAAAATACGGAGAAATGGCGTGAATTTACGGGAAATGCGCCTTCCCCCGGGGTGGTATCCGGCGGAAAGCGGGGAAATCATCCGTTTTTTGCGGGATAAAGCCTTCCCTCAAAACGCCCCCGCCGCCGTCGCGCCCCACGCGGGCTGGTTTTTTTCGGGCGCCATAGCCGCGGCCGCCGTTTCGTCCCTGAGGGGGGCGGAAACAATCGCCGTCCTCGGCGGCCATCTGCCCCGCGGTATGCCCCCGCTCTTTGCCCGTGAGGACGGCGTAAAAACCCCCCTTGGAAATATCATGATAGACGGCGAACTTCGGGAACTCGTGGAAAGGGAACTGGCCGGGAGGGGCAGGGTAAAAGAAGACCTCGGCGACGATAACACCGTGGAGGTACTTCTTCCCATGATCCGCTGTTTTCACCCCGAGGCCCGTATCCTCTGGATGAGGCTCCCCGCGGAAGAATCTTCCTTCGAGACGGGGAAGATCCTCGCCCGGATTGCGGCAGGGGCCGGCCGTACCATCGCCGTTTTGGGTTCCACGGATCTTACCCATTACGGAAGAAATTACGGATTTTCGCCCAGGGGAAGCGGACCGGAAGCCCTCGCATGGGTCAGGGACGTAAATGACCGCGCCTTTATCGACGCCGTTGAAGGCGGAAATCCCGGAGAGATTCTTGAAAGGGCCGAAGCGGACAGGTCCGCCTGTTCGGCCGGCGCGGTTCTTGGCGTCGCGGGATATGCCGCGGAAATTTCCGCTCCGAACGCTGCCGCCGGAACGGGAAAAGGCGCCCTTAAGGCAAGGCTCGCCGCCTACGGTACAAGCGCGGATGCGTTTCCCGGAAGGCCTGTCCCCGATTCCTTTGTGGGTTACGGCGCTTTTGTTTTTGGCGGCCCCGTTCCGGCCTGACGATCATTCCCGCTCTCCCCATGCCGCAAGGACCCTGTCTATTTCACCGGCGCACCATGACGTAAGCTCTTCAAGAAGTTCGGCCGTTTTGACGCGGTTGTTCCGCCCCTTGAAAGCCGCCGCCCCGGGCAGCAGGGTGGCAAGGAGAAGCCGTTCTTCGGCGGAAAGATCTCCGGGTACGCGGCGGCCCCCCGTCTTCAATCCGCGTATGTCCGCCCGGTAGCGTCTCAAAAATTCCCGTGCGCTCGTGCGGGGAACGCCTGCCGAAAAGATGCGGCGTTCGCGGGGCCCTGTTATGTTGATCACCTCCCCCCTTCCCGAAACGTCTCCGGCCTTCCCGGATGAGAGTCCCGCGGCCTTTTCTTCGAACTGTCTCCGGTAAAACGAGAGGGTGTCCGTTTCATAATACCAGTCCCCGTTTTCGCGCCGTACTCTTTTAAGCGACGGGTTCCGGTAAAGGAAACCGGAAAACAGGGCTTCAAGCGGGGAAAGGCGGTTCTGCCGTTCACCGAAATAGGGGTACAGGTAAGTCCCCCGTGCATAAAGGAGGCCGCGGGGATAGGAAAAATCCGCGCCGTATACGCGTATCTTCGCCGCGCCGAGGTATTCCGCAAGTGAAAGCGCCGCATAGGTGACGTTGCCCCCGGAATTGTCCACCGGGGGAAAAGAACGCCACATGCGTGAGACATAGCCTGAAAGGGGATGTCCCCCCGAAAAAAAACGGGGGCGGGCGGAACGCGACGCCACCAGGGGAGGGCTTGCCAGATCGAGAAACAGTTCCGTATCAGGAGGAAGGCCCTTTGCAAAATGGCGCGAACTGATGTGCTGGCAGTCAATGGAAACCACGGCGTCAGGCTCAATGCCCCCGGCAAGCAGGGCCGGAAGGCTGGTATCGGCCGCGATAAGGTAGGCTCCCTCTCCTTTTTCCCGTTTTTCCCTGATGAAGGGAATTTCAGCGTCAAGTGACGGCCCGGCCGCGCAGACGGCCGCTTCGCGTATGGCGGGAACCGGGCCGTAGTCCCCTTCGGCCGCCCTGAGGTTTCTTATGATATTGGAAAACCACCGTCTGCCGAACCATGCCTGAACCGAATAATCCGCGGAAAGTTTTTCAATCGCCCGTGTAATGGCTTCCCCCGCGCCGCCGAATTTTTCCCTGTCTTCTTCGACGCGGGAACGAAGGGGAAGGGTCCGTATGCCCCCGAAAAGGGCGGGCAGGTAGTTTTCCAGAATATATCCCTCAAGAAATTCGGGGGAAGGATCGACGAGGAGGCGGAAACGGGGATCTCCCAGCAGGGAAATGTATTCCCGTGAACAAAAGAGCTCGGCGACTCCGTTGATATTGTATTCGACGGCAAGGACCCGTTCGGCATTTCCCCCGGCCAGCGCCGCCTCAATCGCATAGCCGCCGCCCAGCCCTAAAAAAACGAGAAAGCCTTCTTCCGAGGCGGCCGCGGCAAGCCTCCTGCCCTCCCGTTCCGGATCGACAAGCGAGTGAAGGGGATGGGCCGAGCCATCGGGCCCTGTGATTGCCGGCACCGTTCCGCCCGACCGTGATGCGAGAAATTTATAGCAGTTCCGGGTAGTTTCCGCGGCGGAAAGGCGGGAACACAGGAGAGGATCGGAGGCGGAAAGAGCAAGGAGGTTCCGCTCGAAAAAATATTTTTTATCTTCCACGGCGGTTCCCCGTCGTACGCGGCGTGAGCGCGTAAACGGCATCCTGCAGTTCCGAAAGATCCGCCTCGCCGGATTGCTTTTCGGGAAACAGAAGCGGATGAAGTTCCCGCCGCAGGATGCCCGAAACCTCCTTTTCCGCCAGCGCCCCGGCAAGAATTTCGGCTCCCCTCCGCGCGCGAAAGGGAGCGGCAACGATCCCCTCGGGAAACGTTTCCGGGGAAAATATTTTTGCGTCTGCCTGCCTCGGGGACCGCTCCGGGGTCTGTGCGGCCCTTTCCGGCTTCCTTCTTCCCTGTCCCCGCGGAAGTTCCTCTCCTCCGTCCGCGCCGAAAAGGGGGTTGTTGTCCCCCAGTGAAATAACGTGTCCCGGATAAGCGGCGAGCCGGTTTTTGAACCACGCGGCGTATACGCCGTGGCTTCCCCCGTCCCTCACGGCAAGGGCCCTTTCAAAGCTCCGTGAATAGGCGGGAGTGAACCGGGACGCTTCTTCCGAAACAAGCCGGTCGAAGCCGTAGGGTCTCGCGTGGGTGTGTATGTCCCTGACCCGGAGATCCGCGCCGGCGATAAAAACCTCTTCCGCGTAAAAACGGAACGCGAGATCAAGGGCCGAGGCCGCCACGGTTCCCCGCTGCGCCAGTGAGATTGAAGGGATGCCGAGGCCGGAAAAGACGACGCGCTGCCAGAGGCTGCCGTCGTCGATTGCCAGAAAGGGGAGGGCGGAACATTGGGACGGCAGTGCCGCGCAGAGGCCGGCCGCAAGATTCGGCGCGGGGCCCCTGTTCAGGCGGAAACATTCGTAGAGGTGCAAAAGGGCCCAGTTTCCGCCGTCCGTGCTTATCACCATATCGGGAACAAGGCCCCGTGCGCGGAGCGCCATGACCGATGAAGAAACCGCAAGGATGAAGCACCCGTCTTCCTTCATCCGCGTTATCCGGGGAAGCGCCCCCTCAAGGCCGGGCCCCGAACAGGTGACGAGAACCGGGGCGGAAAGGGACGGCGCGGCAAGAAACGTAAAGGGAATGGAAAGGTTGCGGAAGAAATTCCGTATCCACTTTCCGCCGAAAGCCCGGAGTGTGCGCGCTCCGGCGTCTATCCGTTTTATGAATTCCGACGTTTCGGCGACGAGAGCAAGGTAATCCCGGCCGTAGGCGGCAAGCGCGGGCCGCCATTCCACAATCGTGATCCGATGCGCGGGGATGTCGGGAATTTCACGCTCCAGAAAATCCATGAGCGGGCCGCGGAGGGGCGACCATGACGGCATTTCCCTTCCCGGCGCGGCCGGTTCTTCAATTTCGGGTTCTTCAACATGCAGGGAAATGATCTTCGCCCCGGGATACCGTTCGGCAAGAATGGAGGCAAGATAACCGCGGCCCGGTTCAATCAGTATAAAATACATTATTCCGTCCCTGATTGAAAGGGCGTCAAGATAACGTTCCGCCTCAAGGCGCGGATTAAAACGGGAATGCAGCCGTGAAGCGCCGCAGTTTTCTTTTTTCACCGTTTCCCTGATTGCGGTTTCAGGCATTTTACAGGTAGGCGTGAAGGAGTTTCAGGGCCTCGCCGGGACTGTTCGCCCTGAAGTAAAAGGGCGCCCTGATTTTAAGGCTCCTTGTCAGTCTGTGGGTCAGAAGTTCATGATCAAAAACGCCGGGAATGAGGACAAGACAAAAACGGTAGGGCAGCGGCAGCGAAGCGCCCAGCCCGTTGATGATCTTCGAAATCATCGCGGAAAAATCCGTTGAATTGTCGTATTCGTCCGGCATTTCAAGCACTATGCCCTGAAAGACCGGGTTGTTCCTGTGATACGCGCCGATTCCGTCTGTAACACCCTGCGGGGAAATGATATGGGCGGCTTTCTTTTTTTGTCCCTGCCTTAAAAGGCCCAGTTCCGGGGCCGCAGACCGGGGAACTGCTTTGATGCCGGCTTTGCTTAAAAGCCCCATTTATACAAGTCCCAATTCCTTGAACAGTTTTTTGTAGGTGTCAAAGTATTCGGATTTGGCAAATTCTTCTATTTTTTCATCGGGCAGTGATTCAAGGAGTTGATCCATATAGGAAAGAACGGTTTTGAGCTCCTGCTTGATATTGGAAGGAATATCCAGCGCCTCGTCATCAAAATCGTCCCCGGTTCCGGATACGGGAAGTTCCGGTTCCTCAACGCCGGCCGTTTCGGCGTCAACGGCTTCGGCGCCGGAAGATATTTCCGCCGTTTCATCAAGGGCGGCCAGGCCGTCGTCGGCAAGAACTTCCTTCTCTTCAATGTCGTCTTCAAAGGGAACCGATGAATCGTCGGCTTCCACGATGAAGCCTTCGGGAATGACCGGCGCGAAACTGTCGTCTTCGGTGGATTTGACCGAAGGCAGTTCAGGCGTGTCCTCAAAGGAAACGGTTTCGGTAATATCCCCGGCGGGAGCGTCTGTCACCGTATCTTCACCGGAAATGTTTATCGCGGCATCGTCATCGGGAATATCAATGTCTTCACCGGGAATATCAATCGCGATCTCTTCTTCGGCAGGAATATCAATCGTGGTCTCTTCCTCTTCGCCGGGAATGTCGATGGCAATGTCCCCGCCCGAATCCTCGTCGAAAATATTCTCTTCCGTTTCCGGGTTTTTTTCATCAAGGCCGGAAAGATCCATGTCTATGGAAATATCGTCGTCAAGGGAAAAATCATCCAGCAAGGGTTCCTGCAGGGGATTTTCCGTAATACCGGCGCCGAGATCAGGTTCATCAATGACCGCTTCGGAAAGATCCATGGAGCCTTCATCAAGGGAAAGGCTGTCCAGAGCAAATTCGTCGGGAGTATCTTCGAGAGAAAGGTCTTCAGCGGTTTCACTTTTTTCCACGGCCAGGGGATCTTCTTCCAGATATGTGGTGTCCTCGGGCGGCGGGGTCATGGGTTTGACGCCTTCTTCCTGAAGCTGTTTGAGTTCGTCGTTCCCGTCAATATCGTCAAGGGAAAAGCCGGAGATCTGATCCTCCACTTTCGCTTCGCTTCCCAGTTCGTCAAGGTCGGAATCGGCAAAGTCAAAGTTAAGTCCGATATTCTCCGCTTCTCCGGAGATGGTTTCGGAGCCGCTTTCCGCGCTCTCCGTTCCCTCCCCTGTGATGTCTTCTCCTATAATGTCTTCTTCATCGGAGAGCATGTCGGGCAGGGGCTTGTCGTCCATTTCGTCCGGAAAACCGGAATCGCCCGTTTCCACGAGGTCCTCCTTGAGTTCCCCGGTCGCGTCGGCGCCTGTTTCCTCGGTAAAATCGGCGGTGTTGAGTATGTTGTCAAGTTCGTCCCCCGTAAGGGCTATCTTTTCATCGTCTTCCTCGTCGAAGAAACCGCCCCGGCTCTGGGAATCTCCGCGCTCCTCGGCGGGCGCTTCTCCCCTCACGGCGGCGAATTCTTTTTTCAGCGTAGTCAGTTCGGTTCTGATGGACGAAAGTTCATCGGCTATTTTCATGAGAAGCTGGGTGGAAAGATCCCCGGCCGCGGTTTTTTCCCTGCCCGCCGCGGGAAGGGTTTCCGCAACCGGCTCGGGCTCGGCGGGATCAAGAAAATCATCCATGGAAATTTCGGTAAATCCCTCGTCATCGTCCGGCCCGGCCTCTTCTATCGGCTCCTCCGCGATTCCCCCTGAAAAATCCACGCTGTCGTCCGGTTCGGGAAGGCCAAGATCATCAAGACCGCTTGAATCGTTTTTATCGGGAATATCAAGATCGGGAAGTGAAGAAAGATCATCTGAATCCAGAGCGGCGTCAAAACCGGGATCCGTCAGGCCGGAATCGAAATCCGAATCCAATGGATCCGTATACGACGAAGGGGATTCCGGAAATTCCTGGCTTTCGGCGCCGGAAAGATCCTGGGGTTCACTCTTGACCCATACGCCGTATTCGTCAAGTTCGGCAGAGGAGCCTATTGTACCACGATCGTAATATATCGAAGGTTTTTTTTCACTTGCCATGAACCGCTCCCAATTATAACACGTATACTATTGATTATCGGCTAATTTGGGTTACATGAGTAGTGTTTTTTGGATATTACCCGAAAGAACCCCTTATTCCAGATCTTAGCCTGGTCTTTTTCCCAATGTCAACCACATTTGCTCAAGATACCGCCCCGGACTTCCGTAAATTTGACAATGGGAGCCTCGAAATACCTCATCGCCCTCTGGACAGCCGCCGCCGTGTACGCCGTTTTGTCTTTACTGACCGGGGCCATGGGTTTTTCCGCGTACCGGGAACTTCTTTCAGAACGGGATAAACAGCGGGCCAACATGGAAAAACTGGGCCTTATCAACGAAACCCTTGAAAACACCAAAAACAGCCTTCTTTACGACAGGGACACCATCGCTGTTTACGCCAGGGAACTGGGATACGGCGGCAGGGACGAACGTTTTGTTCGTATTGTGGGGCTTGGAGGGGTAAAACGCGCCGCCGTCCGGCCCGGAGAAGTCGTCAGGGCGCGCCGGCCGGAATTTACGGACGACCGCACAATAAAAATAATAGCCCTTTCGGCCGGCGGGGCCGTTTTGGCGCTTCTTCTGGTTCTCGATGCGTTCAGGCGGGCGCGGCGTTAACGGCCGGAACCGCCGGGTAAAGTGCCGCCGGGACCTTTCGTCCATTCAACGGCCCGTATTTCGGGGACAAGTTCCGTTTCATCTCCGTCCCGGTGGAAACCCGTCACCGTCTTGAACCCCCGCAGGACGGATCCCCGTCCGTACAGCCGCAGTTCCCAAATCATCGGCTCCGCCCCGGCGCTGAGCGCCCTGGCCGTTTCATAGGGCAGGGGGTAGTAATACCGTTCAGAATTGGGGGAAACCTGCCGTACCGTAAGGACATTATCCTCTATCGCGTAGGAAAGGGCCATTTGGGCGCCGGAAGAAAAGACCGCCATGCCCCGTCCCCCCCGGTACAGGCGTATCATTTCAATTCCGCTTTCCCCCTTCCAGCTTCCCATGATCCGGCTTTCGGTGATATTTTCGGCCGGGACGGGGTCCGGCCGCCCGTCCGCGGGCAGGATAAAGGCGGCCTCCAGCATGGAACGGGCCTTGAG
>JAIROE010000237.1 GCA_031257715.1 Treponema sp.
TTCGTAATGAAAGATGGCTGCATATTCAAGGAGTGATCATGTGACAGGATCGCGGTATTTTCGCTGTCTTTGCATACAGTCTGCTGTTTTTGGCGGACTGTATGCGTAGAAAGGAAAAGCACTATAGCTGAGGTTGTTTTAAAACCAAACCGGGTTATTGAACAAGTCTATTGAATAGAGGTTTTATGGAACTACGAAAATTCAAACAGCTTACTGAAAGAGCCGCCGTTCAGGGTAAAAAAACCGTGGTGGCCGCCGCGGCTCATGACGCCCATGTGCTGGAAGCGATTTTACAGATCGCAAAACAAGGCCTGGTTGATTACATTCTGGTGGGCGACGGTGAAAAGATACGAACTATCGGCCATGAATTGGGAACGGATATTTCCCGGGACGCCATTGTGGAGACAGCCGGGGAAAGGGAGGCCGCCGCCAAAGCGGTACGGTTAATCAGCGAGGGCAAAGGCGATTTCCTCATGAAAGGCAGACTGGAAACCGCCGTCCTGCTCCGGGAAGTGGTGAACAAGGAAACCGGAATCCGTACCGGGAGTACCATGTCTCATATCGCGCTTCTGGAACTGCCGGCTTATCACAAACTGGTAGCCGTTACCGACGGCGGGATGATACCGTACCCGGATACCGGCCAGAAAAAACTGATCCTCAAAAACGCGGTGGATTTTTTTCATTCCCTTGGCTATTCCTCGCCTAAAGCCGCAATCCTGGCGGCCAGTGAAAGCGTCAACGATAAAATGCCCGAAACCATGGATGGGAAAACCCTTAAGGAAATGGCGGATAACGGAACATTCGGCAGATGCGTGGTGGAAGGCCCTGTTTCCGTGGATTTGGTTTTTTCCCGGGAGTCCGCGAAAATCAAGGATTTCCACAGCCCCATTGTGGAAAACGCGGATATTCTGCTGACGCCGACTATTGCCTGCGGCAATATGCTCAGCAAAAGCATAATCTATCTTGGCGGCGGTAAAATGGCGGGCTGTATTATCGGCGCCAGGGTACCAATAGTGCTCACTTCACGAGGTTCTACAGCGGAGGAGAAATACCTTTCCCTGTTGTTGTGCGCAACAGTGAATCAAAACTAATTTTTCGGGAGGCAAGGCGGAGGAAAAATGAAACAGTTATTAACCGGTAATGAAGCAATAGCCCGGGGGGCCTGGGAGGGGGGAGTGCATTTTGCTTCCGCCTATCCGGGTACGCCCAGCACGGAGATTTTGGAAAATCTGGCCGGATACGGTGAGATTGACGCCGAATGGGCGCCTAACGAAAAAGTGGCGCTGGAAGCCGCCATGGGCGCGGCGGTGGCGGGAGGACGCAGCATTTCCGCAATGAAACATGTGGGCGTTAATGTGGCCGCCGATCCGCTGTTTACTTTTTCGTATACCGGAACCAACGGGGGAATCGTGCTGGTAAGCGCCGATGAACCGGGACAACATTCATCCCAGAACGAACAGGATAACCGTAATTACGCCAAATTTGCCAAAATTCCCATGCTTGAGCCTTCCGACAGCCAGGAATGTAAAGACATGGTAATCCAGGCCCTTGAAATCAGCGAAACTTTTGACAGCCCGGTTTTGCTGCGGACCACCACCCGGGTCAATCACTCAAAATCGGTGGTAGAATGCGGTGAACGGAACGAACAGCCCATCAAAACCTATACAAAGAACATCCAAAAATATGTAACCGTTCCTGCCTTTGCCCGGGAAATGCGGAAAAAAGTTGAAATGCGAACCGGAAAACTTCTGGAATTTTCCGAGGCTACCTCCCTTAACCGGATTGAAAACGGGGGTAAAAAGACCGGAGTCATTGCGTCAGGGATGTGCTATAACTACGCCCGTGAAGTTTTTGGCGATACCGTTTCCTATCTTAAACTTGGCTTTACCTGGCCCCTGCCGTCTAAGCTGATCCGTTCATTTTGCCGGTCCCTTGAAACCATTTATGTAATCGAAGAAAACGACGCCTATATCGAAGAGGCGGTGACTATGCTTGGTTTTTCCTGTAAAGGGAAAAACAGTCTGCCCCATTTTGGCGAACTTACCCCGGATATTATCAGGACGGCGCTTCTGGGACAGGCGAGGGACACCATCGCCTTTGACGGAAGTCTGGTAATCCCCCGTCCTCCGGCTCTCTGCGCGGGCTGTCCCCACCGGGGATTTTTTTATGAAACAGGTCGCAGAAAGAATGTCATTGTGGCGGGTGATATTGGATGTTATACCCTGGGTTTTTCGGAACCCTATAACGCCATGGATTTTAATTTCTGCATGGGCGCCAGTTTCAGCGCTGGCCACGGGGCTCAGAAAATTCTGAACCGTCTGAAAGGAAATGACAAACGTGTGGTCGCGGTGTTGGGGGATTCAACTTTTTTTCATACCGGCATGAATTCCCTCCTGGAGGTGGTGTACAACAACAGCAGCACGGTCTGCGTCATCCTGGATAACGCCATTACCGGCATGACCGGACACCAGAATAATCCCGGCAACGGGCTCAACGCCAGGGGGGATATTGCCAACAGAACTTCAATAGAAGAAGTGGTCAGGGCCCTGGGGGTAAAAAATATCGCCGTAATTAACCCCAATGATATTGCCGAAGTAAAAAAAAACCTTGATTGGGCGCTTGCCCTTAAGGAACCTTCGGTGATCATTGCCCGCTGGCCCTGTGTGCTCAAGCGGATCACCGCCGCGGAAAAAGAGGAATATCAAAATCCTTTTGCCGGAACCTGTCTGGTTAACGAGGAAAAATGTATTGGCTGCAAAATATGCATCCGCTCAGGCTGCCCCGCGTTAAGCTTCGACGCAGAGAAGAAAAAAGCGCGGATTGATCCGGTTCAGTGCGTTGGTTGCGCCGTGTGCGGTCAGCTTTGTCCAAAAGAGGCCATAGCGGTAGCGATAAAGGAGGGAGCGTAAGATGACCAAAAGCATACTCTTGGTCGGCGTGGGCGGTCAGGGGACCATTTTAGCCAGCAAACTGTTAAGCCTTGGCCTTCAGGAAGCAGGTTATGACGTTAAGATGAGCGAAATCCACGGCATGAGCCAGCGGGGCGGCTCGGTTTCTTCCCAGGTCCGGTACGGTGAAAAAGTGTATTCGCCGGTTATTGAGGCGGGAAGCGCGGACATCCTGGTTTCTTTTGAACAAATGGAAGCCCTCAGGTGGCTTTCTTATCTGGATGTCAAAGGCAAGGTAATTGTCAATGACTACCGGATTAACCCCATGCCGGTGGTTTCGGGCAACG
>JAIROE010000238.1 GCA_031257715.1 Treponema sp.
AGTTGCTTCCATTGGGAAAAGCGGCTTGCTGTCGCCATGGCGGTTTCCGCTTATGCGGAAGATTTAACTGCCGGAAGAATGACCGACGCGGAAAGCGTTAAAGCATGGGAAAACGCGAAGGCGGCCTATGACGGGTCGGTTGCGCACTACGAAGACGCGCTTGAAAACCTCCGGGCCGCGGGACTGGAAACGGCCGGGGCCATGGAAACCCTTGACGCCGCCGCCAGGATGCTAAAGGAATCCGATGCCAGACTCAGTGAGATGAACAGGGAATATTCGGTTCTTGCGGCCGTTCTTGCCACCGGAAAGGCGGCCTACATTCAGCAGGAACTCAAATCAAGGTATCTGAGCCTCCTTGATGAATACAGGCTTCTTGAAATTTCCGGGGAGTACGCGCCGTATCTGCGTTATCTTGAATACGGCTTCAAACTGGGAATTTCCCAAATGAAGGAAAGCGCCGGGGAACTCCTTAAGACGCTTGTAACGGGGGACGGGAAGGGATCGCTTCTTCTTCTTGAAGAGGAAGCGAAAAACATCGCCGTGATTGGCGCCGGCGGCAATATGCCGAAAACCATGGACGGATACGGCATCCCCGCCGGCAATCCGTATTATGGGGTTATCGAAGAACTCCTTGCCCTTTGGGACAGCGAGATTGCCGCGTCCCCCTGGGAGAAGACCGAAATAGACGGACGGTACGGAGAGATAATTTCGCGCATGACCGTTCTGGCAAAGTCAGCCGCCGGGACGGATCTGAAGATCCGCATCCGTTCGCTTGATCTCCTCACTGCCGCTTCCGGCGCGGACTGGTACTTCAACGGCCGTTCTCCGGCGGAAGATGAACGGAAAGCGTTCGAGGCGGCGGACATGGCGGCCGTTCTGCGGGAAGACGCCGACCGCGCCTTTGCCGCATTGCTTGAGGCGCGCCTTTCCCTTGAACTGGAAGCCCTCGCCTGTGTTCTCGGCAGGGGAACCGGGAGCATACAGGGCAATATGCTTTCGCGTTTTTTTTCGGGTGAAGAAGATGATGCCCAAAAACTCCATGAAATACTTTCGGCCCTGAGGGAACGCCTGGAGGAAGATCCCGGTGCTTATTATACCGGCAACGAGGCGGAAGACGGCGTAATTAACCTGTTCATTTCCGGAGGCGGGTTTTTCCCGTCATCCGCCTTTCTTGAAGCCGAAGAAGAGGCCTGGCGCTTGAGTCTGGGGCTCCTTGACGCGTATCTCCTGTACGGCCGGTCGGCAGCTTTTGCCGGGGAGGACGCCTGGAACCGTTTTGCCTCGGCGATTGAAGAATCATTCGGGAAATTCGGCATTGAAATTACCGGCGGCATGCTGCCCGGCGCAAAAGCCGCGGCGGAAATGATGATGAATCGGGAAGGGGACCCCTGCCTTCTTGCCGCGGAATTTTTCGGGATCTTTGACGATTTGTCTTTTCTTCCGCAGTGGCTCAGGGACGAGACGGAAACGTGGATGTTTTCGCTTATGGAATACATGGCCGCCGAAGCGGTATATTCGGGCAGAATACGCGAAGACAGCCTGGAACTTCCCCGGAGGCGGTTTGAGGAAATTGAGGCGCAGCTTATGGAATTGGCCGCGTATCTGGAAACTTCCCCGGTAAATGATCCCCGGGAAAACGCCCTCTATGAGGAATTGTACGCCGAGCGCGCGTCGCTTTATATCCAGCGCCTGTTCGCCGAAGCTGCCGGCCGCTGTTTCGCCCTCCGGGACGGGGATGACGGAAAAAAATCATGGCGTGAATATATATCCGAAGAATACCTCGGTAATGTCGAAGACGCCATCCCCGGCGCGTCCGGGCGGATGGAAACACTGCTCCTGGATCTGCATCTCCAGGCGGAAAGGGACACGGGGAAACTTGAGGCGGCGTTTTCAATCTATTCAGAGGGCATTGCGGAATATTACGACGACACATTTGCCGCCGCGGTTGCCCTCTACATCGAAGATCCCGGCCGGCTCTGGGATGAAAGCATTATACATAAGACGCCCTATCTTCTCTCCGATGATTACTCAATTGCCCTGAATGAATACCTTGGGCATCTGCAGTATGAAAAGACCCTTCGCCGCGATTTGGAAGATCTCGGCAAGGGCTATGATTATTTCAAACTTGATGTCCATGAAACGAGAAACGCGATGAATGCCCTCGAATCAAAAATGGCCGCCGAAAAGGAAGTCTTTGAGGATCTCTCCGGCCTTTATTCCCTGGCGGCGCTTCGTTTTATGGACGCGGGTGATGCCTATGACGCGCTGTATTCTCTTGCCAAAGACGCCTACGCGGACATGGAAGCAAAACGCTTTCTCTACGACAGGGAAGACGCGATACGGAGATGGGCCGCTACCGCTTATCTGGGCATTGATTATGATGAAATTGAAACATCACGGGCCTCGCTTGAAAGGGCAAATGTCGTACTTGCCGTACTTTCGGAACTCTATGATGAAGGTGAAGAGCGGCGGCCCTATGAGGACGAAACCTATGAAAAACTTTACGGTGAATACCGGGAAAGTTTCGAGAGGATGCTGCTCTCCCTGCGGGCGCGGGACGCCGTCAACGGCGCCCTGTCGAAAGAAGCGGAAAATGTCGAAATTCGTTATTCGCAGTACGCGGAGTGGCTTGACATCATGCAGGGAAATCTTGCTTACGCGGAAACATACCGCTCTCCGGTGAACAGAAGCCTCTGGAAGCTGCAGGATCTGATTACCGTCCACGAAGACGGAAGGCTCGCTTTTTCCTTTAACGGCATAAATGCGGAGCAGGCCGCGGCGCTGTCATCGTATTTTACGGCGGATGATATATTGGACGGGGAAAAAAATGCCTCGTCTTCTTTTGAGGAAGCGGTCAGGGGATTAAGCGCGAGGATGGGTTTTTATTTCGCCGATCCCAACAGATACCAACTGTGGGGGCTGGCCCGTGATTTCCTTGTAAGGAACCTTTACGCCGCTTCAGGCGTACCGTATCTGGGCGGATTGTACGATTCGACCACCGGAATGGCGCCCGGTACTTCGCTGGGTGATATCTATGTCGCGGAAAAAGGCGATGAAATATGGCGCCATGCGCAGGGCGCCGAGTTAAACGTAACCGCGCTGCAGATCACCGCGTGGAATTTGCTGTCGGCGGAAGAACGGGCCGATTTGGAATTTTATACCATACTCAGCCTTTCAGGCGGAGGGGGAAAGGAAAGTTCGCCTTTTTCAATGGTATCCGCGATGGCCAGATACACCATCGTGTTTAATCATGTGAATTATCAATACGATCATTACCGGAGAAACGCCGGCAAGTTCGGTGTCGGATTTCTTTTCAGGGTACAGCGGGACAGGGCCGCGTATGCCTTTATCCGCATGATTGTTCCCACGCTGGAATACCAGGCCATGGTCCGGGCGGGCGACCAGGATTTAAGGATTACCACCGTACAGCTGAACAATTCACTTGGCAAATATCTTGATTCCTGTGAACGGATAAAAACGCTTACAGGAGAAAACGGCGGAGGAGTTAATTGGAACGGCATTTACGCTTCCCTGAACGCGGCGGGTGGTTTTAGCGCGGAGGAGACAGACAAGCTGCACGGCCTCTGGAATGACATGATTTCCCGGACCGGTGAAATTTACACAACGGTCCCGGAGGCCCTTGACCAGCTGGCCAGATGGAGCAGGGGAGAAAAGGAAGATATAAAACGCGATCTGGAAACCGCATGGAGGGAGGATGAGGAAGAACGGCTGCTTCATGAGGCGGAATTCAGGCGCACCGCGGAAATCTTTACCTCGGGCGGAGGAGATATTGCGTCCCTTGAAAACGCCGCCATGGCCGCGTTCGGGGCATCCGCACCGGCGCGTAAAAACCATCTGGAAAATCTTGAAAACGTCCTTATGAATGATTTGGGCGGCGTGACGGAAAACGGATCGGGCTACCGCAATGAATATATTTCCCTTGCCGAAGAATATTCCGCGCTCATCACCCGTTCCTATACCGCCCGCCATTACGCCGAACTTGCCGCGAGGGAAGCCGAATGGAACGAACAGCGCCGTGACATAGCGGAAAAATATTCGGCCTGGAAGAAATCCGCCTCCATGATCCTTGAACGGGGCAGGGAGGACTGGAAAACGGGCGCCGAAAAAATGCAGGAAGCGTTCGACCGGTGGATAAAAAATTATTCCGATGAATATGCACGGATCAATGACGCCTGGAATGCCGCGTACCTTGCCGGATTGGAGGACAAGGAAACATGGCTTAATCAGGCGGCGCTGGCCGCCGGGAGGGCGTCAACCGGAGCGGCGCTTGCCCTTGTGGGTGATGATGCGGAAATGATGGTCAGGGCCATGGACACCCGCATTCCTATGGGTTTTGTGTCCGGCGATGCCGAAACGGAAGCGGGTGTTGTTTTAAGCGGCCTGCTTGATGCTTCGGGAATACGGAACATGGCGGGTGCTCTTGCTTCATTGAACAGCGCGTCAGGCGCCTTGTCCGTTTATGTCAGGACAGGCCTCGGCGGACCCGGTGTATGGGATTCGGGCGCAGCCAGAGCCGCCGCATCACGGCTGGCCCGCGAGTCAAGCGCGGAGCTGGCGGTTCGGGAATCAAAGCGCCTTGCCGCTTCCGCGCGGCAGGCGGCGGACGAGGCGATGCGCGCTCTGGGGGAAAACGTTGAAGAAGCCAATAATTCCTTCAGAAAAAACATGGATACGATGTTTGTGCTTGGAAGCCAGTGGATGAAAACAGGAAATAAATACGTCAAGGATATTATTGTCAATTCGACCCTCTTTGAGCCCGTCATAACAGACAGAACGGAAATTATCGGATACATGGATTATATTCCCGGTCCCCTTCAGATACAAACAAATTTAAGCGAAAGCTACCTGGAGAATCTTGGCGCCTTCGCCATTCAGGGTCTGATTGAGAATGCCTATGATGAAATTGAGGCTCATGCCGCCGAAATATTCGGCTACGGCGAAGACAGAAGGCTCATCAATCCAAAAATAGAACTCCTGTCGCTGGAGGAGCGGTATCAGGAGCCGGGAAAATTCGGCGCTCATATAGGGTACATACCTCTTGTCAATAATAACTCGAAGTCGGGAAGCCTCGACGGAATGTTTTTTGATTTGGGAAGCGGCGAACTGGGAAGGCTCATGGTCGCGTATCAGTATTGGGAGATGAAAGATCATCAGGGCATTTCAAAACTGAATCTGGCGATCTGGGACAAGCCTCTTTGGGATTCACGGGGAAGTTTTTTCGGCGCCCCGACAATACGGGATACCTTCGAGATTGCCTCTCAGGTTGGCGCGGCGATTGTGGCTACCGCAATGACCGTAGCTTCGCCCTTCACCGGTTTTACGAGCATGGCGCTTGGCGCCGCGGTAATGGCGGCGGCCGTCACAACGGTAAACGTGGCCGATGATTTTGTTTTTGCCGTGCTTGATACGGCCTACGGATACAAGAGTATCGATGAAGCGGCGTTTGAATTCGGCAAGAAGGCGCTTGTCACCGGAGCCTCATCCGTCATTGGCGGCGTCTTCGGCGGCGTGCCGGGACTGTCGCAGGGCCTTACCGGGACGGCACTCTCCCAGACTTCAGGCACGCTGGCCAAACTTGCGGGACAGACCCTCCTGTCAGGATACCAGGCCGCCGCATCGGGTCTTGTAACGGGCGCCCTTAACGGTATACAGTACAGCCGGGAAGGAGGCTGGTCCTATTCGGCGGATATCTTTAAGCAGAGCATGAGCGGAATGTCCGGCGTCCTCTCTGCGATGGCAGGTACGGCGGTGACGGGAGGCATGGGCCTCCTTAACAGCGGCGTGGACATGAAGACCGGAATAAGCAGCCTGGAAGGATTCAATTTATTGGATCAGCGGCATGTAGGAAAATTGAACGGCCTTTTGGGCAGTCTTGCCTCGGAAGGCGTTAACTACGTCTTCAGCGGGGATTTTGTCCTGAATTTGGCAAACATTAATCCGCTGTTTGACGGTAATTACGATTCCGGCCTCCTCGAAATGCATATCGGAAACGGTTTTGGCATGAATTTCGGTACGGCCGGCGCGGACGTCAGCCCCGGTCAGCTTTATGCCGCCGCCCAGGGCGCCCTTGTCTGGGGTGTCAATGCCGGCATAGATATTTTTTCGGATAAAAACAACTTTAACGCAAAAGTCGCCCTTCGTGCGCAATACGGCTATGGCGGACAAGAAGGCAAAAAGCAGCTCTGGAATCTTGTCGGCGGGAAGGATGTTCTGCTGACAGGCAGCGATGGTTTTGGAGGGGAAACGGAAATAATAAACGGTAAAAGGACGGTTACCCTGAACGGGTACAGGGAAGGTATGAGTGCGGCCGAGCAGATGGCACTGGCGGTTGTTCTGGGGCATGAAGCCGGCCGTGACGGCATCGCCTCGGGTGATAATTACCTTGAAACAAGAACCGTCGTTTACGAACACACGCAAATGGCCCTGCGCATGCTTCAGGACGGCCGGAGCATCGCGCTCAATCAGAATCTTTTCAACGATCTCTACGCCTATTTCTCGGCAAGCGGAAACATGGCGGAATTTAACGCATATATCGACGGGAATTATGATTCCGGCGGGGATTACTGGAAAATGACCGGCGAAGGGAATATCATATTTGACGGGAGCAAAAATCTTTATGATAAGGATGGAAATTTGCTTGTGGAATATAAAGGAGATGGCGGATATACCGCATCATTGGCCTCTGTTTTGGGGGTGGAATTTGCTGTAGCTGATGCGATGTTAAAAAATGCCGGGCTGACTTATATGGACGGAACATTTAAACGCGGGGGTGTAGATGCAAAAAACAACAGTGATATAATAATACAAACTTCCGATGAAGTAAAAGCGCGTTTTTTGCCAAGTCAACCGGAACCTCTGTCATTACAGGATGAAACGCAGGCGGGATTCTTTCAAAGCATTGCGGAGAGGGCGGGAAATCTCTGGAATTCATTAAAAAGAAAATCATCGGGGATTCTGTCTAAAATGAACAGCGGGCTCGATTGGCTTAAAAATAAAGCCGGTTCCCTTCCGGGTAAAATGAAAAAAACGGTTTCCACACCTGAAACATTGGTTATGCCGGAATTAAATGATACTACCGGCGGCCTGGTAATGTACCCTGGGGAGGATTCCCTTGCATTCTGGGAAGGAATAATGACCCAGGAGACGATGCTGAAATATGATGAAACAAACGCAGGCGGGCCCCAATGTAATGCCTTTTTTCGTGATATTGTACGGGAACATTTTGGTCAGGATGTCTACGGCAGTATTTTTGACAGCGAATGGGACAATACAAATGCCCTCTTCGAAAAATTCAAGACAAATCAGAATCTGGAAAAGATCGACACCGGTGTTACGGGTGTGCGGGCTATTCAGGAAATGGCTGATGGAGGTGCGTTAATACTTATGATATACAAAAATCCCGATCCCGGTAAAAGCGGTCATATAGCGTTTGTAGGGAACAGTAATCTGACACTGTCATCAATATCTTCACCAGATCGTTCACCGGCGGTCTTTCAAGGTGAAAAAGGGTCCAATTTGAATCCGGACACGTGCTGGCCCATTCTTGCGCAGGCCGGAACATATACGGGTATAACCACAATGGGATATGGGACAAATGGCTGGAATTCTGTGGATGAAGAAGGTAATGTTTTTAGAGATATACTTCTTGCCAATTATCTTCATTTTTATATCGTGAGAGATGAAAGGTGAAAAAAAAGATGTTATGCCTTTTTTACATCGTGTTATTATTGTCCTGTAATGACGCTGAGAATAAAGATGTTCTTACCTATGAAGATCTTCAAAAAGATACGGATGAGCTGAACCCCAAGGGCACCTATTTCTGGGACGAGTTTGGCCGGTACCAGAATTTGTATAACCTGCAAGGGAAGGAGGCGGAAATATTGGGGCGCTGGATTGGAATGGAACAGCCTATGGGCGGTTTTTATTTTTACCCCAACAGACTGTTTGTTATAAGCTTTGGTGAATTTGAATACAGAGAAGACAGTACAAAATACCTTAAAAGAGGGCTTGGCATATGGTATATCAGGAACAACATGCTGATTGTGAAAATATATGGATTTGACAAGGTGACCAGAGGAAAGGAGAGAACGGATGAACAGCATGAATATGTGATGGTAACTCCGTATGAGGTACAATTGATAGACACCAGAGATATTTATTCTGTCGGGTACACAAAAAAACCTTTTAGGGAATTTGCTTTTCCCGGAGAATTAAGAAGGCAGATAAGGGATCCGGCCAAGATAAGACAAAAGGGACGCATGGTAAGGGATCTTTATTCAATTTTTGTAATTACGGATTCCGGCAAGTCGGAGAAATATTACGGCCTGTTTAAGTATGTTCCGGAAATGGCGGAAAACAATCTTACCGGGCTTGATATTGTAACAAATCCCGCTCTTGTTTATAAATATTTTGCAAGGTATATTGTCCCGGGGACCTGATCTATTGGGGACTTTTTTGTTTTCTCCAGTAAAACCGGATACGACGGCGGGGATAAAACCTGATATGTGATGTCCGCAAAACCGCTACTCTTCCCGCCAGTGTCCTGCCTTGCGTATCTTCTGGTTGCGATAACGGACCAGGACGGACGGATTGCGCGAACACAGGTCGCTGATGTCACGGGTCAGGATTTCTTTGATGGACCGCGCCGCGGCGTCCGGGTCCGTGTGGGCGCCGCCGGGAGGCTCGCTGATGATTCCGTTAATCACCTTGAACTGGAGGAGATCGGAACTGGTGATGCGGAGCATGACCGCCGCGTCTTTTGCCCTAGTTGAGTCACGGAGCAATATTGAGGCGCAGCCTTCGGGACTTATGACGGAATAAATAGCGTTTTCCAGCATGTAGATTTTGTCGCCGACGGAAATGCCGAGGGCGCCGCCCGAACCTCCCTCGCCTATGATGACGCAGATGACGGGCGTTCTGATTTGGCTGAAGTCACGGAGATTACGGGCTATGGCTTCGCCTATTCCCCTTTCTTCCGCGCCGAGGCCGGGATAGGCGCCCGATGTATCCACAAAGGTGATGATGGGCCGCCGGAATTTTTCGGCTTGGTGTGCGAGGCGCAGCGCCTTGCGGTAGCCTTCGGGGTTTGCCATTCCGTGATTGCGGAACATGTTTTCCTTGAGGGTCCTTCCCTTCTGGTTGGCAAGGACGGTAACAGGTCTTCCGTCAAGAAAAGCAAGCCCGCCTATAACGGCAGGATCATCGACAAAGGCCCTGTCGCCGTGAAGTTCGATAAAACCGTCGAAAATGCGGCTGATATAATCCATGGCGTAGGGCCGTTCGGGGTGACGGGCAAGTTCCACCCGTTTCCAGGTTGTCTCGGCTCTGGAGCCGGCGTCTATCTTCACCTCAATTTCTTCAAACTCTTTTGCGGCGTCTATTCCCGACTCCTGCGCAAGCTGTCTTAGTTCTTCAAGCCTGCGGCGCAGTTCCGCTGTTTCCGTCATTGTTTTACTCCGGGATGTGAATGGAGATCGATAAGCGATGAAATGACGCGCCGCTGATCGCTGCGCCTGACGATAAGATCAACGAATCCCTTTTCAAGCTGAAATTCCGCCTGCTGAAAGCCTTCGGGAAGCGTCTGCCGTATTGTTCCTTCAATAACGCGCGGACCGGCGAATCCAATGAGCGCGCCGGGTTCGGCCATGGTAACATCGGCAAGCATTGCAAAGGATGCGGTAACGCCGCCTGTTGTAGGATCGCAGAGGACTATGAAAAAAGGCGCGCCTGACCTGTCGAGTTCCGCCGCGGCGCTTGATGTCTTTGCCATCTGCATGAGTGAAAAAATTCCTTCCTGCATGCGCGCGCCGCCTGAATTTGTATAAATGATCACGGGGATTTTTTCTTCCGCGCCTTTAAGCATGGCGCGGCTGACTTTTTCTCCTACCACCGATCCCATTGAGCCGCCCATGAATTTAAAGGACATGAGCGCGAGGATGACGGGCTTTCCCTCTATTTCGCAGGTGCCTGTGATCACGGCATCCTTCATCCGCGATTTGACTTCCGCTTCGGAAAGTTTTTCTTCGTATCCCGCAAGATCTATCGGATTGATGGATGAAAGATTTGAGGAAAATTCCCTGAAGCTGCCGGGATCGACGAGATAGCGGAGCCGTTCAAGAGGTTCCATGCGGTAATGGTAACCGCAGTCCGGGCAGGTCTTGACAGCCTCTTCAATGGTTTTGGCGTCATGCCGGGCGCCGCAGCCGGGACAGGCGTCGGGATGTACCGGCGCGGATATTTGTGTCTCAGGCATGCTCCTCCTCCTTCATGATCTTTTCATAGAATGAAGTTCCGAAGTTTCCGGAACGGAATGTTTTGTCCGCAATGATTCTGCGCTGTTCATCGCGGTTTGTTTTTATCCCTTCGATGCGGAGTTCAGAAAGCGCCCGGTCCATTCTTGCAAGAGCCCTGTCACGGGTGGGCCCGTGGACGATGAGCTTTGCCGCCATGGAATCGTAATGGGGCGGAATTGTACAGCCCGCATACAGAAACGAATCGAAGCGGGTTCCGGGGCCTCCGGGAACATCGATGCGGCTTACCGTTCCGGGGGTCAGTGCATTGATGCGGCATTCCATCGCCCAGCCTTCGCCGTGAATTTTTTCAGGGTCAATTTCCATGCGGCCTTCGGTACAGGCGAGTATCTGCTGCCGTATGATGTCTACGCCGGTGACAAATTCGCTCACGGGATGTTCCACCTGTACGCGCGCGTTCACTTCCATAAAATAAAAATTGCCGTCTTCGACAAGAAACTCAATGGTTCCCGCTCCCCGGTATTTAAGCGCACGGAACATCATGATGGCGCCTTCCGACATCCGGCGGCGCATCGCGTCATTGACGCCGGGAGAGGGACTTTCCTCTATCAGTTTCTGGTGGCCGCGCTGGACGGAACAGTCCCGTTCCCCGAGAATTGCGACGGCGCCGTTTCCATCGGCAAGAATTTGAAGTTCAACATGACGGGGATTTTCAAGATAGCGTTCAATGAAGACGCGGCCGTCCGCGAAATTCGATTCCGCTTCCCTGCCTGCGATAGCGAAGTTTTCCGCAAGTTCCTTTTCGTTCCGTACTACGCGCATCCCTTTTCCGCCGCCGCCCGCCGCGGCTTTTATGATTACGGGAAAGCCCAGATCCTTTACTGCGGCAAGCGCCGCCTTTGGATCGGCGACCGTTTCCTCCGTTCCCGGCGTCACCGGAAGGGCGAAACGCCGCGCCGTATCCCTCGCCCTTATCTTGTCGCCGAGCAGTTCCAGCGTTTCGGGATCGGGCCCAATGAAGGTGAATCCCTTCTCACGCACGAGGCGCGCGAAGGCGGCGTTTTCCGAAAGGAAGCCGACTCCCGGATGCAGGGCCCCGCATCCTGAACCGGCGGCGGCCATGATGAGGTTTGCGCCTGCGAGGTAACTCTGCGACGAAGGAGGCGGGCCTATGCAGATCGCCCTGTCGGCAAGCTTGACATGGAGGCTTTCCCTGTCGGCGGTGGAATAAACCGCTACGGTCTCTATTCCCATTTCGCGGCAGGTCCGTATGATGCGCACCGCAATCTCGCCCCGGTTGGCAATGAGGATCTTCACAGACGCTTCACTTCAAAAAGAGCCTGCCCGTATTCAACCAGATCCCCGCCGGCCGCCTTTACCGAAATGATCTCACAGTCGAATTCGGCTTCCAGATGGTTCATCATTTTCATTGCCTCGAGTATGCAGAGGGTTTCGCCGGCCTTTACCCTGCTGCCTGCCCTGACAAAAGGCGGCGCGTCAGGTCCCGGCGCGGCGTAAAAAGTCGCCACAATGGGGCTGGTGATTAATTCCCCTTCCGCTTCCGCGCCGGTATGCGCGCCGCCTTCTCCCGGACCAAAACCGGGATGTGCCGCACCTCCACTCTCTCCCGCCGCGCCGCCTGTTTCCGGGAAAAACCCCGCGTTCCGGGTAAAGGCCGCGTCTTTTCTTAAAATCAGACGGCTTGTTCCGTCATAAAGATCAAGTTCGGCAATGTTCGAATCATTGAATTTATCGGTCAGGGCAAGAATCAGTTTGTCATCCATAATTATTTTTCCCTTAATTGATACGGAGCGGGTCCGTATCCTTTTCATAATCAACCCCTTCCACGTCAAAGCCATGGACCTCAAGAAAATCATGCCTGAAACCGGCCGCGTCCGTGGCGGTAAGGATAGTGTCTCCGGTGACGGAATCCATGCGGGCCAGGGTTTCCCTCTGAACATCCTCCCGCATTTCCCAATCGTCGAGCCTGATTCTCCCTTCGCCGTCTACGGGCACTTTGGAAGGATCCGCGTCCGCCCCGGCGGAATAGAGCCTGTCGCGGTAGAGCCGCGCGATCTGTTCGATGCACCCCTCATGAAATCCCTTCTCTTTCATCACCCTGAAGAGGCATGAAACATAAAAGGGGATGATGGGAATCACCGCGCTGGCGCGCGTTACGAGCGCCTTGTTCACCGAAACCCATGCGCGGCGATCCGAACCGGCAAAGCGCCTGTTGATGCCGCGGCAGGCGCGTTCCAGATCTTCTTTGGCCCGCCCTATGGTGCCGTTTTTGTAAATGGCCCACGAAAGTTCCGGCCCTATGTAGGTGTAGGCCACGGTGCGGGCGGCGGGGGAAAGCACGCCGGCCCCCTCAAGCGCATCTATCCAGAGTTCCCAGTCTTCGCCGCCCATGACCTTGACCGTATTGGCGATTTCCTCTTCCGTCGCGGGCTCCGCGCCGGCGGTGATAAATTTCGCCGTCATCATGTCTATGGTTTTCCCCGAATAGGCTTTTCCTGTCGGCTTGATTACCGACCTGTACGTTACGCCTGTTTTCGGATCGGTTCTTACCGGAGATGCGAGTGAGTAGATCACAAGATCGATTTGGGGAGGAATGCCCTCGGCAATCTCCCTTACGGCGGCGATTGCTCTTTCTTTCATCGCATCGGAGAAGGCGTCTCCATCAAGCGTTTTGGAGAGGAGGGAGGCTTTTGCCGCTTCGGTATCAAAAGTGAGATTGTTGTACCAGCCGGGGGTTCCCGGTTTTGATTCGGAGGCGGGTTTTTCGAAGGAGATTCCGACGGTAGCCGCCCCGTAACCGAACGCGGCGCAGATGCGGCTTGCAAGCCCGTAACCCGTGGAACATCCTATGACAAGGGCGAGCGCCGGTTTTTTGGTTTCCGTTCCCGCCAGGGCTTTTTTGGCGTATTCAATCTGCCGCCGCACCACCGCGGCGCATCCCGCGGGATGGGAATTGATGCAGATGTTGTTTCGTACCATTGGCTTTATGATCACCGCGGCGCTCCTTCCCCGCTTCCCACGAGGCACATCCATTCGGCTTCGGCGGCGGGTTTCCCGTCCACATAACATCTGCCCGACTGCCTTATCATCTTCGCCGAGACCCTGAGGTTGACAATCTCCGATCTGACCTCGTCGCCGGGCCGCACCTGCAGGCGGAATTTTACCTTGTCTATTGTGGCAAGAAAGAAGAGGTCGCCGCCGCCAAGTATGCCGAGCCTGCGCAGCCCCGCTCCGCCCGACTGCGCCATTGTCTCAACGAGGATCACGCCGGGCACGACAGGGTATTGGGGGAAGTGCCCCCTGAAGAAAAATTCACTTTCGGCAAATACATGCCGCGCCGTTATCGTGTCCTTTTCGGCGCTGATGATTTCGTCGACAAAAAGGAAAGGCGCGCGGTGCGGCAGCAATTCCATTATTTCATCATTCATGATACGCTCCGTTTTAATATTTTTTGAAGGCCACGGCCCCGTTGTGCCCGCCGAATCCCAGCGAACCCGAAACGGCCGCGCCGATGTCGCCATACTGAACCCTGTTCGGCACATAATCAAGATCGCATTCAGGATCGGGGTTGTCCAGATTTATCGTCGGCGGGTAAAACCCTTCGCGGATGGCGAGTATGCAGGCGATTGCCTCAAAACCGCCCGAGCCGGCGACGCAGTGGCCGGTCATGCTCTTTATGCTTGAAATCTTCATCCTGTAGGCGTGATCCCCAAAGGCGTACTTGATCATTCTTGTTTCGGTGGGATCGTTTATCTCCGTGGAAGTTCCGTGGGCGTTGTAGTATCCGACTTCTTCCGGCGCCAGTCCCGCGTCTTCAAGGGCAAGCCTGATGGCCCTGCCGCCCCCTTCTCCCGACGGGACGGGGGAGGTGATGTGGTATGCGTCGGCCGTCGCCCCGTATCCCGCGAATTCCGCGAGAATCAGCGCTCCCCGTTTCTTCGCGTGATCTTCGCTTTCGAGGATCAAAATCCCCGCGCCTTCACCCATGACAAAGCCGTCCCTGCCGGCGTCGAAGGGACGGGACGCCTTTTCCGGCGTGTCGCAGCGTTTTGTCGAAAGTGCCTTGAGCACCTGAAAACCCCCTATGCCGAAGGGAACTATGCAGGCCTCGGTACCGCCGGAGACGACTACATCGCAGCGGCCGCTTCGTATCAGGTCCATTCCCTGTCCAAGCGCGTCGGTTCCCGAAGCGCAGGCCGTCACCTGTGTATAGGCGGGTCCTTCTATGCCGAAGAGGATGGAGACGTTTCCCGCCGCCTCGTTTGCTATCATGAGGGGGATGGTAAGGGGCGGCATGCGCCTGGGTCCCTGATAAAAGAGCTTGCGGAACGCTTCGCTTGTGATCTCGAAACCGCCTATGCCGTTTCCCAG
>JAIROE010000281.1 GCA_031257715.1 Treponema sp.
CAAAGGCGCCGGGGGGAAAGGCGCCCGGCAGGGAGGCCGCGCCAAGGAAGGCCGCCGTTTCGGGATCAGGGGCATTGAGGCGTATCAGCACGGCGGCGGCGGCTTCTTCTGCGGCAGAAACGGCGCTTTCCCTGTCCGGGGCGGCGGCAATGACATTGCCGCACTTACCGACGTTGTTTTCCGGGAATTTGACGGCGCTTCCCCTTTCGGCCCGGAGAAAAAGATCCCGTACATTCCGTGTATTCCGCGCCTTTTCGGTATCCAGTATGTCCCGGACCTTTCCGGGGATGGAAATGAAGGCCCGTTCCGCACAGGTCCAGGAGCGCGCCGACCGCAGCCCTTCCGGTTTCCGGCCCAGCGCCGCCAGAATGGCCCCCCGTGTCGGTTCGGCCCCGGAAGCGTAGGGATAGGTCCAGCCGGACATATAACCGCCCGAAAGCCTTGCGGCGATTTCCCCTATCATGGGGCCGGAGGGGGTCAGCTTGATGTCGCCCTTGGCCGCGCCGCAGCAATTTTCACCGGCTATTCCCAGCGCCCGTACGCCGGCGTCGAATGCCGCGAGGAGCATCCGCTGCCGCCCGCTTTCGAGGCGGGTGGGCATGGTATGGCCCATCTCTATGAAGTACGGGGGAAAAAAGATGTGCCTGTCGGCAAGACCGCAGATGGTGATTTCACCCCGGTAAACAACGGCGTCAACCGAAAATTCCGGCCCTTCCATGAACGATTCCACGATGGCCCTGCCTGACCGTGAGAACCGGAGGGCATCGGCGGCGGCTTCCCGGAGTTCGTCGAAATTGTCCGCACGGCGGCAGCCCCGTCCTCCCATGTTGTCCACCGGTTTTACCACGACGGGATAGGAGAGCCCCCTTTCCGCGGCATCCGCGCCTGTTACCGGCGCACCGGCGATGTCCTTTTCGGGAACCTTTGTGATGATGATGAAATCGGGCGAGGGGATTCCCGCCTTTTTGAAGCAGGATCTCATGCGCCCCTTGTCCGAGGCGTTGAGGGCCGCCTCATAGGGGATGCCGGGAAAGCCGAGCCGTTCGGCAACCCACGCGACGGTGGTGGAAAAGTCGGTTCCCGCCGTCATGATCCCGCCCAGTCTTGTTTTGGGTAAAGCCCCAAACTTTGCCCCGGAATCCGAAAGGAGGGAACGGGCCAGCTTTTCCATCCCTTCCCTGTCTTTAAGATCGACGCACTCAAAGCGGTCCGCCATGGAGGCGCAGGCGGCGAGGGGATCTCCGTCCGCGGCGACGGTGAAAAGTCCCATCTCCTTTGCCGTCCTGATGGCCGGCCCCTGCATGATCCCCGCGCCCAAAATCAGTATGCTTTCCCTCATGGTTTATCCTTCGCTGTTTTCCGGGGCCGGCCGGCATTGCCGCCATCCTTTACGGCGTAGACCTCGAACGTGTCGCCCAGGCCGAAGGCCCGGCTTGTGAAAAGCAGCGCGGCGTAAAGCGGGCCTTTCCCGCCCGCCGCAAGGCGGCCGGCGAGGGGGAAACGTTCGGGATGATGGCCCGAGATCACTATTTTTTTTACGGTAAAACCCGCCATTTTCATGAGTTTTTTGCACGTATGGGGATTCCATACGGTACGATGATCGGCGGGACTCGCCTCAAGAAATTTTTCGACGGATTTAAGACCCGAGATGCCGGATACGGAAGGGGTTGAGAAGGCGAGCGTCCCTCCGGTTTTAAGGATACGGCGTATTTCTCCCAGCGCCTCCCCCGGATGTTCAAAATGTTCAATCACATACCACAGAGTCACGGCGTCAAAATGCCCGTCCTCAAGGAAAGCCGGAGGGGGATTTTGGGGGAAAAACCCCTGATGTACGGGAACGCCAAGTTCACGCCGTGCCCAGGCGGCGGCGTCCCCGGCGGGTTCGATGCCCACAGGACTGAAACCCTCATCTTTCGCGGCGGCAAGGAAGGGGCCGTAGGCGCAGCCTATGTCAAGGATCGCGCCGCGTCCGGGACCGGGGGGAAGCAGCGATTTGATGATCGCAAGCCGCCGCCTTGCCTGCAGGAGCAGGCCGGGAAAATCTTCGAGGTACGTTTTCCCGTACTGTTTTTTGTAAAAGCCGAAAAAGTATTCCCTTTCATATTCAACAGGCGGCGGGACAAGGCTGTTCATTACGATGACGCCGCAGCGGGAACAGCGCCGGTAAGTCCGCTCCCCGAAACGGACAATACCCGCGTTGCGGGCAAAATCACCGGCGCAGACCGGGCAGACGCGGAAAATTTCCGGGTTTATGGCCGCCAGAAGATCCGCCAATGTGCGGTTTTGCCGGCCGGTAAGGCCGTAACGGGCGGCGAGTCTTTCGCACTTCACGCGGAGCATGGAAAAAAAGGCATGGTTTACCGAACGGCTTTTCCCTTTTTCCATACAGAGCAGACCCGGGAGTTTCCCGCCGCCGCGGATGCCTGCGGAATAAAAGCCCGAGGCGCGGGCCAGTTTCTCATGGTAGGCTCCGGGTGAAACGAGAATCACCGAAAGTCCCGCCGCCAGCGCCTCAAATGCCGTGATTCCAAAATGGGTAATGACGAGATCGTATTCAAAGAGGCGCTCCCGGAAACCGGGCGACGGGGCAATGCGGCGGATTGGGCCGTCTTTCCCGCTTTCCTCCGGTTCCATTTCGGCCGGGCGGGAAGACACGGCGCTTATGTCGAAAATATCCGCCGTTTGAAGCAGGGCGCGGCACACCTCTTCGCCAAGTCCCGCGCCGTCCTCGGCGCCGAAACCGACGAGGATACGGGGGCGGCTTTCCCCGGATTGAAGGGGCTTAACGCCGTCCTTGAACAGGCCGGTTCCGGGGGACTTTCTCTTTTCGGGCAGGAACAGTAATGAGGGATCGGCGATATTGGGCCGGGATTTTCCATACAGCCCCGGAAGGAGATCGACAAGAAAATCAAATTGATCCCGGAACGGGCCTCCCTCGTCTATGCCGATGACCGGGGCCATGGCGGACCAGAAAAGGTACTCGCGTGGCGGGGTCCTGAAACGGTCAAGAACGATAAAATCCCATTGCGGGGATCTTCCCTCTCCGCCGTCCGGAAAGAGGCCGCTTACAAGCCATTCCTCGCTGCATATCCCGGACGGAAACGCGGCCGATACGATGCCGGAAGGATCTTCGCGGTTTTTTACATACAGGAAGGCATCCCCTCCCCGCTTTCGCAGTTCCCGAACCAGAAAAGCGGCGCGGAGGAAATGCCCCCCGCCCATCCCCTTTTCACAGGCGGGAACCATGAGCGCCTTCATCTAAATTCCCGGACCGTCCGTGTATCCAAACCACCGGGGCCGTTTCCCGCAAAAAGGGCCCGCGCCGCCGCGATGATCACGGCGCCCTGAAAGCGCCCGTTCTCCGGGAGCGCCTCATGAAGAAGGACGGCACGCTCATAGTCTTCGCGGGTATCCACGGAGAGCCTTAGTCCCGGTTCCTGCCAGGGCTTGGGGGCAAGGGGCCGGTGCAGGGGAAAGATTTCCCCGTGACTGTACAAATAGGGACAGACGTGCTCCCGTTCGCCGGGAAGAACCGCGTCCCTTTCGGCCCGGAGCAGGGCGTCCGCGTCTACCGATTCGATCCCCGCCCCGAAGGGAAGACCGCTATAGCCCGCATAGACGGCGCCAAGGCTTACGGCTTCGGCGTTGAGGATCGCGGCGGCGTCGGTGAACACAAAGGGATTATCGGCGGTGGCTCGTATCACCCGCCGTATGCCAAAACGGCGTATGGCGATGCAGTAACGGGCAAGAACATCCGTTTTGGGCCCCACGGAAAGAACAAAGCCCGCGTCACGGGCCGGAGGTCCGAAAGCCTCGACACAGTCTGAAGGACAGGCCAAAACATAAAGATCGGCGGATATGTTTTTGAGGGCTTCCATGACCCGCAAGATCATGGGTTTGCCCCCCAGCGGAAGGAGGGATTTTCCGGGAAGCCGGGTCGAGTCGAGCCTCCCCTGAAGCACGACGGCCGTCACAAAGGATCCTTTCCGGGCCGCGCCCCGTCCCAGTTGTCGACGACGGCACGGGCGTCGCAGGTAAAACGGGAGGCGTTTTCACCGATCCAGCGGCGCACTTCGGAAAATTCACTCCAGGCGGCGGACAGATCCTCGCCGGAACGGAAAAAATACCGGGGGAAACGCCGCAGGGGAAGGTGAGCGCAGCCGTTTCTGAATACGGGGGCAAGGTTCTTGAGGTAAAAACGGCGGTAGTTTTCTTCCGGGGAATTATCCTCACGGGGAACCTCGCCGTCATAGGAAAGCCGAACCATCTGGGTGGAACTGATCTCCTCGCCCCACAGGCGCGCGCGGAAGCCGAAGTCGGTAAGCTGCCAGTGGAAATTTTTTATGGCGCCGTCAAAACCGCCAAGGCGTATGAACCGTTCCCTGTCGTAGATCCCCGCGCCGTCAAAGGGATACAGGCCGTACTGGCCTTCGCGCTGGGGGACGGCAAGGCGGGTGGTGACGGTATTTTTGAAAAGAACGGGCGAGGCCAATGTGGGCAGCGCCTCGAAACGCGGATTCTGAATGACCGGAAGCGTACAGAGCCGCTTACATACATTTCCTTCCCCTTCACGCCGGGCCGCGGCGTCCTCCGGGGAAAGGACAAGCCGTTCCGCCATACGTCCGGCATTACCGCCCGCGATGAATTTCATGTTGTTCCAGAGAACGAAAAAGAGCGGGCCGCCAAGTTCCATGACGGCAAGATTGACAAGTTCCCCCGGAGTCAGATCCTCCGGCGCCAGAATAAAGCGCACAAACGGAAAACGGCTTGAAAGTTCCTCCACGTCGTAGCGTTCGCGGGAACTTTCCATGGAAATGATGTAATCAAATCCTGTCTTTTCCAGTTCCTGAAAAAGCGCCCGGCGGGGATAACGGCCGCCGTGATTAAGCAGAACCGCCTGGAGGCCGGTGGTTCCCATCTTTTCCCTGCCCCCTACCGCGGTATAGGAAGGAAGGGCCGTGTTAAAAATTGTAGGTGTAGTATTCATCACACCCCGCACAGAGAGCGGAATATGAACATGCGCACTGTTCTTCGTACAACCGCATGCCTCTGGACCAGATCGTTTCAAGGGATTCGGCAAAGACATTGCCGTATGAATGCTCCCCGCCTGAAACACCCTCCGCTCCGCCGGAAACGGAATATTCCCGGCAGACCGGGACCGTACCGTCCAGAAGGACGGACATGTCCCGCATGATGTGCCAGCACGGCTGGCGTTCTACCGGCGACAGATCCGAAGCCTGCCGTTTGGGAAGAGTTCCGCAGAAATCATCATATTTCTGGATAATGATATTGGACGCGCCCCGGGGGGCCGTTTCCTTCCAGAACCGGTAAAATTTTTCCATGTCGTCTTCCGCTCCCGCCATGCGCACCGCCTGGACATAGGCGTCTTTGGGAAAAAGTGAAAGAAGCTTCCCGGCACATTCCGCCGCTTCGGGAAAACCGGAGCCCCGTATGTCCCGGTAGCGTTCCGCACCGGCGCTGTCAAGGGAAACGATCCAGGAGAGCGGTGGAAGGGGGCTTGTACGGGGCGCGCCGCCCTTTTCACGGGAAAGACGGGCGCATTCTTCAAGCTCACCGGCCTTCCAGCCTATGCCGGATGTTTCTATGACAAGGGCAAGTTCCGGCCGGGAGAGAACCATGGAGATGAGTTCCATCTTTTCGGGATGAAGGGAAAGTTCGCCCCAGAGGGAAAGATCTATCACGGCGTCGCCTGAAAACGCGGCGATTTTATCAAGGAGCAGGGCAAAACGGCCGCTTTCCATGAAGCCTTCTTTCGGAAGGCCGGAACGGGGATACGGACAGTATTCGCACGACTGCGGACAGGAGCCCGAAACCTGAATCGCGTAAAAATTGGGAAGGGTTCGCAGGAAGGCTGGATTTTTTGCCATAAGGGATTCGGCGTCCCGCGCCGGGGGAATGCCGCCCCCGGCGGCTTCCGCAAAACCGGCAAGCAGCATGAGGTTCCGTTTTGAATCGGCGGAAAGGAAGAGACGGTGGGATCTGAGATCGACGGATGAAATTTCGGCTTCTATGTCAAAAGCGTTGATATCCTTTTGCAGCACCGAAAAGAGGGTGTTCCTGGCCGGCGCCTCGCCGCCTTCCTCATCGCCGATGATCCTGTACAGTATTCCCGAAGTCCCCGGAGCGAGGATCTCGGGGGCAAAACCGTAGGGCCACCCGTCGGCATAGGAGTATTCGGCGGCATAGCGGATATGCCGGTCCGCGACGGCTCCGGCCAGATCAGGATCGAGGAAGGGACAGTCGGCCCAGGCAAAATAGACAAGATCATGGCCTGCTTCACGCATCGATACGGCCTCAAGGAGGCTTTTTTTTGTCCAGGCCGGGGCCGTGACCAACTCAAAATCAGGGGCGCCTGTCACGGATGAAGGTGAAAACCCTTCGCCCGCCAGCAAAACGGTTTTCGACACTCCGGGAAAGCGGCCGGCGCGCTCAAGCGCGAGGGAGAGGGCATTTTTCCCGCCGAAAACCGGTTCAAAAGCCTGGGAACAAAGCGATCCGCCGTACAAAAACGAGATGGCGTTCATACCTTTCAAGTATCGGCATGAATTGGTATACTTTAAGCATGAACACCACCGGCAGACTGACTGTTTCGGAGCTTACCGAATTCATACGCCGCTGTCTTGAAGGGAATTTCGGCGTTCTTGCCGTGGAGGGAGAAGTCTCCAACTGCCGGCCGTCCAGTACCGGGCACCTTTACTTTACCCTGAAAGATACCGGCGCGGCGATTTCCGCCGTGATGTTCAGCAACAGGTTCCGTTTCCTTGCCTTCGAGCCCAGGGACGGGATGCTGGTCCGTGTCCGGGGACGGCTTTCGGTCTACCCCCAGCGGGGAAGCTACCAGATTGTCTGCGAGGAGATGGAACCGGCCGGCGCGGGGGACATCCTCGCCATGCTGGAAAAGCGAAAACAGGCGCTTGCCGCACAGGGGCTTTTCGATGAAGACCGGAAGAAGCCCATCCCCCGCTTTCCCGAAACCGTCGGCGTGGTAAGTTCCCCTACCGGGGCGGCGGTGCGGGACATACTAAACATCTTGCGAAGGCGGGCGCCGGGGATCAGGGTGATCATCCTGCCCGCGCCGGTTCAGGGGCAGGAAGCGGCGGGGATCATAGCCCGGCGTATCGAACAGGCCAACGCATGG
>JAIROE010000350.1 GCA_031257715.1 Treponema sp.
CAGCCTCCTTTCAGGCGGCGAACGCTCCATGACCGCGGTGGCCCTGCTTTTCGCCACATATCTGGTAAAGCCCAGCCCTTTCTGCCTCCTCGACGAAATTGACGCGGCCCTTGACGAGGCCAACGTGAGCCGGTTTGTGGAACTGCTCCGCGAATTCGGCAGCGCAAGCCAGTTCGTCGTGATCACCCACAACAAAAAAACCGTCACCGGCGCGGGAACTCTTTTGGGCGTCACCATGGAGGAGTCGGGGGTAACAAAGCTCATCTCCATACGCATCGAAAACGACAAGGCGGCCGGGACCGGCGCGGGGCAGGAATCCTGGAGCGGAACCTTTGAGGAAGAAGACGTGGAAATTGAGGAAGGACGGGAACTGCCCATTGGGGTAGATGATCCTGCGGCGGTAAGCGAAGCCGACCTGCGGCCCATACGGGCCGGCAAAAAAGAAGAGCCACGGGAAGAACCGCAATGAATTGGACTGTGTATATTTTTTCGGGGATCTTTGCCGCCTGCGTGCTTGTGCACCTGGGGGCGATTCTGTCCAAAAAGAAAAAGCTTGAGGCGGCAAGCAAGATCCTGCTCCTTCCCCCGCTTCTTGCCGCCTACATTGCCGGAGCGAATACCCTGCTTGTCACGGTAATTGTCGCGGTTTTATCGGGCTGGGCCGGCGACATATTCCTCATCAATATAAAAAAGCCCGTCTTTTTCAGGCTGGGACTCGCGAGTTTTCTCGTGGGCCACATCTGTTACATTCCTTCCATGCTGCGCTTTACGGGAAACATCTCGCCGCCTCTTCTTGCCGTGTCCGCGGCCCTGTTTCTTGCGGGGGGCGTGGTTCTCTACCGCCTCATAAAACCGGACGCGGCGATGCGCATCCCCGTGATCCTCTACGAGATTGCCATTGTGCTGATGAGCCTTGCCGCCCTTCAACTGCTGGTTTCGCAGAGAAATGTCCCTGGGGCGCTTGCCTTTGCGGGCAGCCTCTTCTTCCTTGCCTCGGACGGTTTTCTCGCGCGTTTCCTCTTCAACACCAAGCCGGAATGGGGCGACATTGTTGTCATGACAAGCTACATCGCGGCCCAGGCGGCGATAGTGTCGGCCCTTGCCATGCTGTAGAACACGTCCGGAAGCCCCCGCCGGGTTCCCACGGCGCGGTACCGGAGACCCGCGGAATACTATTTTCCCGGTTCGGAAATACATTTGCAAAAGAGCCAGTAGAGGGCGCTTGACAGCCGGTTCATCGCCGTAATGATGTCTCCCCGGCGGCGGAGGACCCGGACGGCAAGCAGTTCCCCTTCCCGTATACGGGCGCGCAGGGTATTGAGGCGGACGGCGAGGGCGCCCATGGAGCAGCCGGGCAGCGGGTGGGGAAAGCCGAAAGCGCCCCCGGTATCATGGCTCTGCCGGTGTATTTCATCGAGGGAAAGACCGAAGAGGCCGAAAGGGGGAAGCGGCTCCTCCTTCACTTCGGCGGCGAGGATCTTCCTTAAAGCCTCAAGCACTTCGCCAAGGGACGCGCAGTACCACGCGGCGCCTTCCCTCAGAGCCAGCACCTGGGCTTCCAGAACTTCCGCCTCCAGCGTATCTATCATACCGCGGAACGCGATACGGCCGTGGCTCTTGCGCACAAGACGGCTGCCGGAAAGGCCCGTCATGCAGATGTTTTTTTTCATGAGGAGTCAGAACTCTTCACCCAGGCCCGCCGTTTCAGGATTTACCGTCGAAGTCGTCCGCGTCATCCCGGTCCCCGCTGTCAAAAATCGAGGCTGTAACCCGCGCTTACGGCAATAACATGGGGATCGCTTTTGGGCCTGCCGCCAAACATGCCGAAAATATTGAACTGATAGGCAGTCTGAAGGTACAGGCCGGGAACCACGGAAGATGTGAACATCAACCCTCCCTGAAACGAAACACTCACACCCGGATTATACGATAAATTCAGGGTGGAACCGGGGAGTTTTCTTTTGGCCGTAAAACCAAGTCCAAAATCGCCGTAGGGGGTAACGGCAAATTTATTTCCAAACCTGACAGGAACATAGAAACCGGCCAGCCCTTCAATCTGCGACAACCCTCCGGTCAGGCAGGTCCTAAGGCCAAAGCCGAGGTAACTGACCCTGCCCTTGATGTCGGCGGTAAAGGCCGGCCCCAAATCAAGAACAAAATACGCAAAACCGGCGGAAAACTGCAGATCAGGTTCGGCCCGCAGCCGCTCCTCTTCTTCCTTCTCCATGGAGGCCTGGTTTGCATAAGCCTTGTCGTCCATCATAAAACGCCCGAAAGATCTAATCCGCCAAATGCCGTATTCGTTGATCCACTCGGAGCTGACCGAGCCTTCGTTTACCCTGAAGGTTACAGTATATCCCTCCGCGCCGGGTAAAATGGTTCCCACGGAAACCGACATGCTCCCCTGTGACGAACGGAGGGTATTCTCAAGAGTCCAGCCGACAGCATACGCCATACCGTCCACAGGATAATAGCCAAAGGCGCCGCTTATGTCGCTTACAATTCTCCGGGAAGCCCTTCGGAAAACTTCTCTGATGGCGTTTTCGGCGTTTTCGGCAATACAACTATTGGAAAGAAATCCGGAAATATGCTCATAAACACTTCCCGGAATATCCATGCCTTCGATAAAGGAATAAACCCGCTCTTCAAGACGGGCCCTCTGATCAATTGTTTCCCCGTTGAAAACCCGGTCAAGAAAACTTTTCACCCGGTCAAGGGGTATGGAAAAATTGGCCGCCTGCCGGTAGCGGGCCGAAAGGGTATTGATGCCCGCAATGGCATACCCCGAAAGTACACCCGGCGTCCGGACAAGAAGCGGTCCGCCGGAATTTCCCGGATCAACCTGGGCAGTATGCTGAATATAGGGCCCCATCATTTTATCCGTATAGTCTCCGGCCGGGAAAACGACATTCGCGTTGGAAACCATTCCCCTGCCGAACTGCCAGATGGTGGTATTTCCCATGCCGGGAAATCCGGCCGAATAGACATCCTCCCCTTCCTCCACAGGCCGGTCCAGCAAGGCCAGAGCCTGGGTAAACGGCCTTGCCTCTTCCGGAAAAGCAAGGATGGCGATATCCATATCTTCATCGGCCGCCAGAATGCTCAATCCGCCGTACATGGTT
Source organism: Treponema sp. (assembly GCA_031257715.1). Next base: position 3,123 of record JAIROE010000350.1, read on the forward strand.
TTGGTTCCGTCCTGTTTCTCAAAGGTCACCGAAAGGGAATATGACTGGGTAATAACATGATGATTGGTTATAATGTAGTTTCTGCCGTCAGGCCCTATATAGACAAAACCGCTCCCCGAACTTCCCCACAGAAAAGAGTCTATGTTTTTGGACGCAGCGGAATCGCCGCGCCTTTCAAATTCCTCCCCGAGTTTTTCCAGGTAATCAATGATGTCAGGATGAAAGGCCTGATTGATGAGCCCTATGTAATCCCTGAGCAGGCTGGTCTGGCTGAACACCGGCAATGCCAGAAAAAGAAAGACGCAGCCCAAAAAAAATTTACGCATGTTCCGGCTCCTTATGCGGATCTTGTTCCTCTTTCCGGCAGAGGCTAAAAAAACGATCTTCTCCACCGTAACTGTCCTGATTTTGAGAAGGGAACAAATTTCCTGGAGTCATTATCCTCATAAAGCCGATTCCTCTTTTTATCAATGGGATACGGAGGAAGATGAAAAGAAATACCCCCTGTGTTAAGTTCATCAAAGCCGGCCGTAAAATAAAGATTGTACCTTTTTCCCGCTTCAAAACGGTAATTGAAGGGCACATTGGTCCCGGTAAATATATACGTAATTGTATGCGTCATGGTTATCATAATGGACACTTTGCTGTTTACGTTGAAGACAAGCTCCACATCCCCGGCCGGAAGAAAAATATCGGTCTTGTTTTTCCAGTTGACCGGAATATCCTTATAGGAGACCACCGTAAGCCCTTCCATGATATAAAGGGACGTCTGCTGATCTTTTGGCAGGGCCGGATTAAAGACAATCGGCCCGGTTTTGCACGATGCAAGAAAAAAGAGCGCATGCACAGCGGTCAAGATCAAAACTTTTTTCACAGCATCAGTTGCTTTCATTACAACCTCCTCCAATGGGGCCGTTTCAAAACACGGAAACATTTTAAAACAACAGACTTGTTAAACAACCAGACGGGTTGTTGAACGAGTCCAGTTTCAATATACACCACGGTACACCATTCATCCGGAAAAATCTACCTGCGTTCATGGACAGAGCCCGCCGTACACGCGGGGCTCCGGAATTTTACATGCGCGAAAGCCTTGCGCACGCTTCCTCCACATCGGCCCTGTGGCCGAAAGCGGAAAAGCGGATAAAGGACTGCCCGGCCGGACCAAATCCCGCTCCGGGGGTGGTAACCACCTGGCATTTTTCGAGGATTTCGGAGAATACGTCCCAACTGTCCCTTCCGGGAAAACGGGCCCAGATATAGGGGGAATTGTCGCCGCCCGCACAGGCGACGCCGAGCCTTTGCAGGGCTTCCCTTATGAGGCGGGTGTTTTCCAGGTAGAAGTCTGAAAGCTGCCGGATCTCCTTAAGTCCCTCCTCGTCCAGCGCGGCAAGGGCGCCGTACTGGGCGATATTGGAAGCGCCGTTGAAGATGGTGCCTGAAACACGGTTCCAGTCGGCGTTAACGCTTTCGCCTCCCGCATATATCAGCTCTTTGGGCACCACGGTCCAGCCCAGGCGGACGCCGGTAAAACCCGCGGGCTTTGAAAGGGAATTGACTTCTATGGCGCAGCTTTTCGCACCGTCTATTTCAAAAATGGTTTGGGGAAGGGAAGGATCCCTGATGTATGCCGAATAGGCCGCGTCAAAGATCACGAGCGCCCCCCTGTCCCGGGCCGCCTTTACCAATGCCGAAAGCTGTTCGCGCGTTGCCGCCGCGCCCGTGGGATTGTTGGGTGAACAGAAATAAAAGAGGCCGTTCTCCGGGATCTTTGAAACGTCGGGGAAGTAGCCGTTTTCGGCGGTACAGGGAAGGTAGATGAGCCCCGCGTAACCTTCGCCCGTCCAGCCGCCGGCGGCGCCCGCAAGGACCGAGCCGTCCACATAAACGGGG
>JAIROE010000063.1 GCA_031257715.1 Treponema sp.
CAATGGTCGATTCAAGGTAGGCGGGGAAGGCTTCCTCGCCGGGGATCTCCTCAAGGCGGCCCGACATTTCGCGCATGGCCTGCGCCCAGCGGCTTGTGGAGTCGGCAAGAAGGAGGACATTGAGCCCCATCTGCCGGTAATATTCCGCCAATGTCACCGCGGTGTACACCGACGCTTCCCGGGCCGCGACCGGCATGGAGGAAGTATTGCAGATGATAACGGTCCGTTCCATGAGGGAGCGGCCCGTCCGGGGATCAAGCAGTTCGGGAAACTCCTTGAGCGTCTCGACAACCTCGCCAGCCCGCTCGCCGCAGGCCGCAAGGACAACAATGTCCACATCGGCGTGGCGGCTGGTGATCTGCTGCAGCACCGTCTTGCCGGCGCCGAAAGGTCCAGGGATACAGTAGGTACCGCCCCGCGCCACGGGAAAGAACGTATCGATAAGCCGTACCCGCGTCACCATGGGCTCCTCGGGCTTGAGCCGTTCCCCGTAACAGTCTATGGGCCGCTTGACGGGCCAGCGGAAGCTCATCGTCACGGGAATGCTGTTCCCCTTTTCGTCGGCAAGTTCCGCTATGGTTTCCCGTATGGTATAAGAGCCGGCTTCCCTGATTCGGGAAACCGTATAGTTTCCGTACAGGTTGAAGGGCACCATGATACGGTGGGTAAACGCCCCTTCGGGGACCGTTCCCAATGTAGCGGCCCGTTCCACTCTGTCCCCCGCCTTGACGGCCGGGGTAAAATCCCACTTCCTGTCGGCGGGCAGCGGATCGAGGTACACCCCCCGTTCCAGAAAATAGCCCGCCGCCTCGGCAAGTTTGGGCAGAGGATTCTGGAGACCGTCGAACACCTGGCCCAAAAGCCCCGGGCCGACTTCCACGGCAAGCATGTCGCCTGAATATTCAACTTCATCCCCGACGGTTATGCCCCGGGTGATCTCAAAAACCTGAAGCTGGGAAATATCCCCCCTGATGCGGATAACCTCGCTTTTGAGCCGTTTACCGGCAACCTTGACATAGCCCACTTCGTTCATGGAAACGGCGCCGTCAAAACGGACGCTGACCATATTGCCGTTGACGGCTACCACAGTACCCCTGGTTCCTGCCATTTCGCTTCTCCCATAATGGATGCGTAAAGTGCTTTATATTCGCTGAAACCTTCCTCGGCCCTGAAACGGGACCGCCGCTCCACAAGAAGGAGCTTCAGAAGGTAGGCATAAACGGTATTCACGCTGAAATACGAAAGTCCCTGCAATTCCTCTATAGCCTTCCAGCGTGCGCCGTCGAGGAAAATTTCCGCCTCAAGGGGGGAAGCCATGGCGGCGGCGGCTTTGGCGGCGGCGGCAGCCCCGGCGGGAAAATCGGGGACATCGGGGGGCGCTTCCCGCCTCATCTTCACCGCCCGGTATTTGGCAAGGTTAAGCCGCAGCGCCCTTTCCCATTCGTTCCACCGCGCGATAAAGGGGAAGGCCCCCGCCCCGGCGGCTTTGGTTCCCGCCGCGGTTTCAGTTCCGGTTTTGTCCGAAATCCGCGGATCAAGGGCCACATGGGGAAGCCGCGCGGCATCGGCGGCGGAAAGGCCGCCGGCGCACAACTCCCTGAAATGCACCGAACTCATGGGCGGCGCCTCACCATATGCAAGGGAGGGAAGCTGCGCCACAAGAAAATAGTAAGCCATCAATTAACCCCGGGCCGCATTTTTGAGTATCCCGGCAAGCCGGGGATTGAGGTAAGCCGAAAGGAGTTCCGCTACCGCCTCGGCGGAAAAATCGTAATAGGCGGACCCGTCCTTGTTGGCGATGCGGAAACCGGCGGCAAGGTTGCGGTCCGATTTCAGTTCAATGCCCCTGCCCAGTTCGGCGGCAAGTTTTCCGGTCAAATACGACTGGAGCCTGCCGAGTTCCGCTTCAGGAAGGATAAGGTCAAAGGCCCCGGAACCCGGATTTCCGGCCCAGGACTTGACAAGATCGGGAAGCACCGCCTTGAGGACATCCTCCCCGTAGGAAGCGGCCGTTTCCCGGGAGACGATCCTGTCCAGCAGTGTCTGGATTTCGCCCCTGAAAGCCAGAATCAGATTCCGGGAAGCCTGTTCCAGAGCCGCCGTTCCCGCCTTTTCAAAGCGTTCAGCGTCGGTTTTTGCCCCCGAAACAATGGCCTCCGCCTCTTTTTTGGCAAGATCCACGATGCGTTTCGCCTCGGCTTCAGCCTCCGAGGTAAGCCGGGCCGCTTCCTGTGAAGCGCTTTCTATACCGTCCCTTTTTATCTTGTCGATTAATTCCTGAAGCTGGATATCCATGATCTCCTCTTTTGCCGCTATTCCGGCAGTTCTAAGATATATGCGAGAATTTTCCGTATCTTCCGCGTGATGATCCCGTTTACCGCCTCGGGATCTTCCCATTCTTTGGCCTTCTCAAGAAGCGTTTCTTCCGTATAGCGGGCAAGGGCATATACATCGGGAAAATCGCCGCTTTTAATCTCCTCAAGCGCGGGAATAAGAGATTTAAGGCCCGATATTTCACGGGTAAGAAGAGCGGCGTTTTCATTAAAGACATAATTGGTAATCTCGTCCTTCAAAAGCCGGTCTTTGAGAAGGCCGGAAAGATGCTCCAGACCTTCGATACTATCCTCCAGTTCGGCCCGCATAAGTGTCATAAAGAGCCTGCGCTGACCCATCTAATCCCCTTTATTCCAAATGTATACTTTCCTGTGGGAACCTCCAAAACCCCGGCCGGAGTTTTGGAGGACGCACCCACTTATTCAGTATAATACTTTAAAAGACCGTTTCAAGTTTTTCGTGCATTTTATGCGGCGCAGGCCCTTTTTACCAGTCAAAGGCAAAGACGGCTTTTTCGTGATAATTCTTTTGCGGGCCGAAGATCGCCTGGGGAAACTCGGGCTGGTTGGGGGTGTCGGGGAAATGCTGGGTTTCAAGGCAGAAACCGGCGTGTTTGTCGTACACGGAGCCTGCTTTTCCCTTTACCCCGTCAAGTAAATTGCCCGTATAGAACTGAACCCCCGGCTGAGTGGTAAAAACGCGCATGATCCGCCCCGAATCGGGCTCAAAAACTTCCGCGCAGGGCCGGAGTTTACCCGCCTCCCCGTCCAGTGCAAAACAGTGATCGTAACCCCCGCCCGCGGCCTCATGGTCCTTCCGGATGCTTTTGCGGGTCCTGAAATCGAAAGGAGTGTTCCGCACCGGGATGAGTTTTCCGGTAGGAATGAGGTTTTCGTCAACTTCCACATAGGAAGACGCATGAAGGATGACCTCATGAGAAAGAATGTCCCCATTTCCTTCGCCGGCAAGATTAAAATAACCGTGATTGGTAAGGTTGACAGGCGAAGGAGCGT
>JAIROE010000125.1 GCA_031257715.1 Treponema sp.
ATCTTTTTCATCCAGGGGATAACCGGCGGCCCGGATCAGGGCCAGGGCCTCCCCGTTTACCCGGCGGCGATCTTCCAGATAGGGACGGCAGGCTGTCTCCACGGTTTCCCGGTCCTTCATGCCGTATCCCAAAATATGAACTTTCCGTCCTGTACCGGGGTCAAAAGCGGACACTTCTATCCCCGGTATGACCTTGAGTCCCTGTTTTTTCCCTTCTTCCCCGGCCTCCTCCCAGCCCGCCGTGGTGTCGTGATCGGTGACGGCTATGGCGGCAAGGCCCAGGGCTTTGGCGGTCTTTACAATCCGCGGGATGTTCATGGAACCGTCGGACCAGGTACTGTGGATGTGCAAATCCGCTTTGCCGTCCGGAGACATTAAAGCGCCGCCCGCGGTTTTTCTTTTTCCGCCCCGGCGTCTCCGGCATCGACGGGACAGTAAGCGCCCAGAGCCAGATCATACCGGGCATCGGAAAGGGCCAACATGGCGTCCCGGTCGTGGAAGACTCCCACCATGCCGGTTCCTTCCCCTTTGAGGGCCAGGATCATCTCCAGGATCCGTTCCTTGTGCGCCCGGTCCAGTGACGCGGTGGGTTCATCCAGCAGCAGAAGCCGGGGTTTTGCGATGATGGCGCGGAGGATGTTGAGCCGCTGCTTTTCCCCGCCGGAAAAAGTGGCGGGGTACATATCCCGGAGGTTTTTCCCCAGCCCCGCCCGGGAGAGCATTTCCTTCGCCCTGTCCAGGGCTTCGTTCCGGGAAACCCCGAGGATCGTCAGGGGCTCCACAAGAATTTCCAGCGCCGGTACTCTGGGCATGACGTGGAAGAACTGGGACACATAGGCGATCTCGGTGCGGCGCAGGCGGAGAATTTCCCATTCCCCCGCCCTGGCAAGATCCACCGTCTCCCCTCCGGCCGTGGTGTAGAGAATTTCTCCCGATGTGGGCAGGTAACTGCGGTAGACGCATTTGAGGAGGGAACTCTTTCCGATTCCCGACGGGCCGGTAAGGGCCAGAAGGGAACCGGCGCGGGTTTCAAAGGAGACCTTTTCAAAACTCCGGATCACAAGCCCTCCCCGGATATGTATGGTAAAGGTCTTACCCAGGTTTTTCAGGCGGAGCATTTTTCATCTTTCCGGTATTCGTATTGTACGACGCTTTGACCGTCGATAAAACATTGACACACCAGTGGACAGTCCCGGAGTTTTTGCACAATCAGCAGATCGGCTTTTTTCCCCGCTTCCACCGATCCGTAATCCGCGTCTATTCCCACGGCCCTGGCGGGGTTGAGGGTCAGCATCCGCACCGCTTCCGGCAGGTTCAGGATTCCTTCCGCTTCCAGCGTAAAGACCGCATGGAGCAGGCTGGCGGGATAGTAGTCGGAACAGAGAATGTCGGCGCAGCCTTCGCGGATTGCCTCCAGTGCGGAGAGGTTCCCCGAGTGGCTGCCGCCGAGCAGCACATTGGGGGCCCCCATAACCACCATGAGCCCCTCGTCTCTGGCCTTTTTCGCCGCCTCCAGTTCCACGGGAAATTCGGAAATCTTCGCCCCGTATTCGTTTTTCATAAAGGCGACTTTCCCGGCGCTGTCGTCGTCGTGGGAGGCCAGGGGTATGCCGTTTTTTTTGGCCAGCGCGGCCAGAGCCTTGAGCTTTTCACCGGGGACGGCGGACCGGTTTTTAAGGAGGGCGAGTTTTTCTTCCACCGGCAGGTTCCCTTCAACGTCCCAGCCCGCGGCGGCCTTGGCGTAAATTTCAAGATTCCGGTACTGCCCCTGGCCGGGGGTATGATCCATAAAAGAAAGTTCGTGGACTTTGCCTTCCTCCACAATCCGGGCCACGTAATCGTAGAGCGCCGGAGTATACACATCGTAGCGGGCGTGGAGCCGGTGGCGGATCAGATGATGGGTCTCGTGAAAATTTTTGATTAAAAGGGCCAGCCGTTCAAAATTTTCTTTGGTCCGAAAATCCGTGCGCCCGCCCTTGAGTCCGATGACGTTCATAATGGAAAGGGAATGGTAGATCATGGTAATTCCGTGGCCCAAAAGCTGCTTTTCCGCTTCCCGGAGCCCCATCTCGAAATTCATCAGCGTCGTGGGCCGGGGCTGAAGGATTCCTTCGATATAGTCCGAATGAATGTCGATAAAGCCGGGCAGCACATAGCCTCCCCGCGCGTCAAAGCAGCGCGTATCGCTTCCGTTTTGACCGGCCCGGCGCGGGGAACTCATGGGAAGAACGGCGTGGATCCGGTCTTCCTGAATGACGACGGCGTGACCGGGAAGTATGTTGTCCGGACCTACCACCGTAGCGTTAAAAATACATTTTTTCATAATTCCCCATCGATGCCGTTTTTACAAAAGCGAGTTGACCAGCGTCTGGGTGTAGACGTGCCGGGGATCTTCAAGGATCTGATCGGTAAGCCCCTCCTCGACGATCCGGCCGTCCAGCATGACCGCCGTGCGGCCGGCGAGCATCCGCACCACCGCCAGGTCGTGGCTCACCACGATCATGGAGACGCCGTTTTCCCGCTGAATCCGCCTGATCAGGTCCAGCACCCTGGCCTGCACCGAAAGATCGAGGCCGGTGGTTACCTCGTCCAGAAAAAGAACCGGCGGATTATTGGCCGCCGCTTTTGCTATTTGAACCCGCTGCTGCATCCCTCCTGAAAAATGGGCCGGCGGCTCCCTAATGCGGCTCACCGGTACTTCGATATGTTCCAGCAGCGCCGCGGTTCGATTCGTCATGGAGGCCACGTTGCGATTTCCCGCGGCGATAAGTTTTTCCGCCACATTGGCCCCGGACGAAAAAAACATCCGCAGTCCCAGATGGGGATTCTGATAGACCATCCCCAAAAGCCGATTTTTAACGGTTTTTTTCTGTTGGGGACTCAGGGAGAAGATATTTTCCCCGCCGTAAGCGCCCAGATAATAGCTCCCCGCCGCGGGCTCGCCGTCCAGATACAGCGCCTTCATAAGGCTTGTCTTGCCGGAGCCCGATTCCCCCACCACCCCCAGAATCTCCCCCTTAAGGAGCCGGAGGGAAATATCCCGCAGGGCCCAGATAGTCCCGCAGACCGGGCAGCGGTTTAGTTACATGAGGGTCCCGGCGGTTTTTTCGTCCTGACAGCAGGGGCAGCCCGGCCCGTGGCGGACGGTCACCTTGTCCACCCGCAGGGCAGGCGCAGGTTCGGCATTCATGGGTATATTAGGAGCCGCGTATGTCAGGCGGCTGTTAAACCGCGGTTAATAATTGGTAAAACGGCCGTTTTTACGCCGTTTTCA
>JAIROE010000203.1 GCA_031257715.1 Treponema sp.
GTAATCCGTATCGGCCCTGCGTCCCTGATCCTCTTCTTCCGCGCCGGCCCTGCCAAACACCCCGTCTATTCCGGGAAGTTCCGAAAGGATACGGGAGAGGGCGGCGCCCTCTTCGGCAATCATGTCCATGTCCGTGCCCGGAGGAAAGACAAGGGAAACGGCAATTTCGGAAGCCTCTTCAGGGTTGATAAAAACCGCGGGCCTGGCAAGAAAGAGAAGCCCCCCGGCAAGAGCCGCGGACAGGGCGGCGGCCATCATCCTGAAGGGGTTCCTGATGCCGGCAAGGAGCAGACGCCGGTATGGCTTTATATACGCCCCGGCCCCGGACGGACGGACCTTTTCCCCGCCAAACGCAAGCCGGTACAGGGACGGAAGGCAAAACTGGGCATAGACCCATCCCATGGTAATGGAAGAAACAAGTGAAACGGAAAGATCCCCGTACAGCGCCCCCAGAGGCCCGGGCAAAAAAACAACGGGGATAAAAACCACCGCCGTAGTAAGGGTAGAGGCGAACGAGGAACCTGCGGTGGAAGCCGCGGCGACGCCGGCGGCCTCGGGAGACGGCCGGCGGCAGCTCCCCTCAAAATGCCTGACGAGAATGTCCAGCACTATCACAGACGTATCCGACACGAGCCCTACTCCAAGGGCAAGCCCGCCCAGGCTCATGCTGTTAAGGGATCTTCCCGTGAGGGCGGTAAGGCAGATGCCGGCGGCCGCGGAAACCGGAATAGAAAGGGCCGCCAGCAAACCGCAGCGTACCCTTCCGGTAAAGAAGACGAGGGCGGCCGCGACGGCGGCGGCAGCCAGACAGAATGAAATGCCAAGACTGCGTACCCCGTCGAGTATCCCGCCTGAAGCGTCATACACAATCCGTATCTCCGCGTCTTTTGAAAAAAGCGCCGATGCTTCGGCTGCGGCCTTTTTGATGTCACGCGAAAGCCGCAGGGGATTAGCACCCGGCTGTCTGAAAATCTCAAGGGCGGTCCCCGTTCTTCCTCCTTCAACAAAGACGCTGCGGGAAGGGCTTTTCTCAAGGCTCAATTCCGCCGTATCGGAAACGCGGAGGGGGCCCGATGCGGCCGGCAATATGAGGGATCCGAGTTCAGCCGGGGAGGCCGGCCGGGCGGAACTTACCACGACGAGTTCTCTGTCCCCCTCCCGTACGCTGCCGGCGGGAATCTCCGCGGTTTCCCTGGAAATAAGAGCGGCGAAATCATCGGGACCTAAACCACGGGCAAGGGCGGCAGGAATATCGAGCCTTACGCGCTCCTCATCTTTCGCGCCGCCCGAAAGAATCACCTGTCCGGCTCCGTGTATTCTCCTCAGTCTGGCGCGTATTTCATATTCCGCAAGATCGCGGGCAAAACTTTCATCTCCGTTTTTGGCAAAAACCGCGACGACCGCGTGGGGAGGTCCTTCAGGACCGGGAACCACGACGGGTTTGCGTATCCCTTCGGGAAGTCCGGGATACGCCGCGTCAACCGCCTCACGGACAAACGCCGAAGATACGGCGTTTTCCGTCCCCCAGCGGAAATCAAGACTGATGAGCGAAGCATCGTCCCGTGAAACGCTTCGTATTCTTTCAAGACCCTTTACCGAAGAGAGCGCGTCCTCAAGCGGAATGGTGAGGAGGGAACGCACTTCGGCCGCGCCCATGCCGGGATACGCCGTCTCCACCATTACCCCCGGAAGCGAAATTACCGGAAGCCTGTCCAGAGGGAGAAAGGTGAGGCAAAAGGCCGCGCCCAAAACCAGCGCCGCCATTCCCATGATCACCGTTACCGGCCTTTTTACGCAGAATATGATGACATTCTTCATGTGCTCCTACTTCAAGAGGGAGATGCTGAAAGCCTTTTCGCTCCGGTTCCCGAGGCTGTCCTTCTGTCCCGCTCCGATGATAAAATTCACGATTCCTCCCCTGGTAGTGTTGACAAGAACACCGCGTATCTCTACGCGCTCGTACTGTTCCCAGCCCGGATGAGGCTCCGCTTCGGAAAAATCGTCCCGCCTCACGTCGCGGGGAGAAAAGGAAAGGGCGCCGTTGCTGGTTTCCACCCTGAAAAGTTCCATGAGCGAAAGAAGATCAATGGATGTGCCTTCCGCCGTATCGAAGTACAGTTCTATCCATTCGGAAATTTCCCTGTTATAGGGAAAACGGTCTTCTCCGTTCCGAACGGGAAGATTGGCAAAGAGATTTTCAGGCAGGTAAACAGCCAACTCCTGTTCCCCCGGCCCTTTTCCCGGCGCCATGGGAAGACGCATGCCGACAAGCGACGGCGGTTTTGAGAAGGGGCCGTCCGCGTGTATGCGGAAAAGGCGGGTATTTTCACTTTCGTTTCCCGCCGCGTCCTTCACGCCGGGACCAAGCCTGAAGAGGAAGAAGCTTCCCCATGCCGGCGCTTCGGAAAGGGAGAAGATCATTTCCGAAACCATGCCCGGCGGCGTTTCAGGTACGGGGGAAGATGCCCCTTCGGTACTGAGGGCGGAACATACCGAAGAACTGTCAACGGCTTCCGAAAAGGCAAGAACGAGCCTTGTATCCTTTTCCCAATGGGAATTTTCGGCATGGATTCCGGAAATTTCCTCCTCAAGATCCCGGATACTCCCGTCTTTGAAAAACGCACGGGCGGCGGCAAGGAAGGGCTTTACCGCGTCAACGCCGATGGTAAAAACGCTTGTGACATCTTTTCCCAGGGAAAGGCCCGTGGTTCCCGCAAAGGATGATGAAAAACGTATCTCATACCGCTGCCCCATGGTCCACTTCATGCCCGGAGTAAATACCGAGGCGTTTCCCTCCGTGTCCCAAACGCCGCTCATGGAAGGGCTGAAAGAAACGTGATCCCGCAGGGAGGCGGGCGCGGGCGGCTGCGAAAAAACAACCCGCACCTTCTCCCATTCACCGGCAAGTATCCCGAAGGGGCCGGGCTCAACGGAGATGATCTCCGGTCTTGACGACGGCGGGCGGGTAGTAAAAGAACCGGAGAACGCGTTGTCCAGTGAAAGTCCCCGGTGATCGGAAGCCCCCGCGGAAACGCCTATCGTATAATCCCGGTTCACCTCAAGGGGGGCAAGCGGATGAAAGACGAGCAGTTGTCCCCGCCATTCAAAAGAACCCCGGACCTGCGCGCCGTCTTCGGCGAGCGAAAAATTCCGCTCGACGCTTGTCCTGTCGGGGCTGCCGGAAAACAGCAGGGAAACGGAAATATGCTCCGGGCCGGGATGATAACCCGCGCCGGGAGTCCAGGCGGCAACTGTGAAGGGAGAAACCCGCAGTAAATCGCAGGAACACAGGAAAACGGAAGCCGCGCAAAAGATCACACAACAAAGAACATTCAAAGACGCGCATTGGGGAGAAATAACCCGTTTCATTCAACAGCCTCCACGTACAGCATTCCGTCTTCCGCCAAATAGATCCCCTGTCCGTTATCTATTCCCCCCTTTCCGCCGGGGATAACAAGCCGGTAGTAGTGCGCCTCATCCACGCCGGCTTCAAGCCCCTCCCATTCCATACGCAGCCTGTCGTCGGAAAGCCATTCGGCAAAACGGAGATTCACAGGCAAAAGAATCCCCGGAAAAAAGGGATCGAGCGAAATCCTGAACGCCGTTTCTTTTTTCGCCTCCGTGGTGAAAGACAGGGAAAAACGGAGGGTGAAACGGAGCACTCCTCCCCCCGCGCTGTCTACCGGCGACTGCACGACAAGAGGCTCCGTACCGGTTCCGCCGGGTCCGGCTTCAAGAACGGGCGCGCCGTCGGCGGCAAAGGAAAGCATCCTGAGGAAGGGAATGTCCGGGGTAAAAACAAGCGTAAAATCATTCCCCATCTTCATTCCGCCTGTGTCCTCCGCGTCCGAGCCTACGGTAAGGGTATACACCGTTTCCGGTTCGGGATTCCGGTCGGGGATAAACACGAGCGAGGACGGCGAACGGAATTCGGCCCTTCCCGAAAGGGAAGGATCAATGCGCATCGACAAGAGGACCTTTTCGCTCATGGGTTTGTTAAAATCGATCCCTATTCCCTGTCCCGGTCCAAGATCGTTTTCGATGGTCCCGCCTGAAGGCAGCCAGATTCCGCCCGAACGCAGCATGGGAAAGACCGCCGTCACGCGGGGAACAATACGATCGCTGTCGGTAACAAAATGGCCCCCCGATTTTTTCCCGAGCGGAACACCGTCCTTTCCAAGGGCGCCTTCGCCAAGCGACCAGCGGTACACGGTCCATGGCTCAAGGTTCTTTTCGCTCTGTACCGTAAGCAGCGTATCCCCGTCTTCCCATGCGTAGCTCAGCTTCCCCGCGCCTTCAAAGGTAAAAGCCATTTCGGTACTGAGCCTGTCCATGGCCCTGGAAAAACGGATGCCGATTCGGGTTTCGCCGGGAGAGGTTCCCACCGAGGCCCCGTCGGGCGGGACAAAAGATTCCACGAGCGGCGGACCGGATGCGGAAACGGCGTAAAAGGGAAGGTATTTTTCCACCCTGAGTTCCCTTCCGTCAACGGCCCAAGCCGATCCCGAAAGGACAAGCTCGTAACGCACCCCGGCCGTCCAGCCCGCGGCAGGGACAAAGAGGAGGCTGATTCCATTCCATGAAATATCTCCCTCTACAGAACCGCCGCTCCGGGTTATCCGCAGCAGTTCCACGGCTCCCGCTCTTTCCATCACGGCGCCGAAGTTGACGACCACAGGACTGTAGGCGGAGGGGAGCACCGCGTTCATGAAAGCCGGAACGGTACTTACGCCAATGGGCCGCAGATCCGCAAAATCACAGCCTGAAAAAAAACAGATGAAGATCCCGCAAAGGGCTTTTCTATTCCACCACCGTGACATAGTCTCCCTCC
>JAIROE010000103.1 GCA_031257715.1 Treponema sp.
CCCGCGTCGGCGGAGGGTTTTTTCCGCTCCCTCCCGGCCCACCTTCTTTTTTTGCCGTCCTTTTCACTATACTGGGTGTATGGAATGGTTTATCCGGCAGCCGGTGGTGCTGCAGGCCCTGCTGGCGACTCTTTTTACCTACGGTGTCACCGCCTTGGGGGCGGGGATGGTGCTCTTCTTCAAGACTATCAACCGCAAGGTGCTTGACGGCATGCCGGGATTTGCCGGGGGCGTGATGATCGCGGCGAGTTTCTGGTCCCTTCTGGCTCCCAGCCTTGAAATGGCGGAGGCGGCTTCGGAAAGGACCGGCGTGCCGGGCTGGGTTCCCGCGGTTATCGGCTTCCTCGCCGGGGGCATGTTCATCCGGCTGGTGGACCGTGTCCTCCCCCATCTCCATATCGAGGCGCCGGAGCCGGAGGGCCCGAAAACCGGTAAAACTACGCTATATATTGTGTGTATGGGGGGGGGTAAGGGAATGATACGCTGGTATTCATCGCCGCGCCGGTCATGGGAAGGAGCGTAGCACGGCCCGCTTTGCCGTGTCAACGCGCGAATGTTTCCCTCATGCGGGCAAAGAGGCGGGCCGTTTCCCCCTCGTCAAGGATCCTGTCTTCTTCGTGCCGGGAAACCAGGTGCGCGGGAATTTCCGCAAGGAAGGGGGAAGGCGCGCTTTCGGCGGTATTCTGCATGCGCCGCCGTTTCCTGCAGCTTGTGATGTACAGCTTGTCGCGGGCCCTGGTGATGGCCACGTAGAAGAGCCGCCGTTCTTCCTCGATGTTTCCCGCCTCCTCTTCAAGGCTCTTCTCGTGGGGGATGATCCGGTCTTCCGCGCCGGCGATAAAGACGACGGGAAATTCCAGCCCCTTTGACGCGTGTATGGTCATGAGGTTCACTTTCCCCTCTTCGTTTTCGTCCCTGTCGTCCCCCGAGATGAGGCTTATCCGGTTGAGATAGGGGAAAAGCCCCGGATCGCCGTTGCCGGGATCCCGCTCCCAGTTTTCGATCATTTTGATAAAATATTCGATGTTGGCGAATTTCCACCGGGCGAGTTTTTCGTTTTTGCTGTGCTCGGCCACAAGGTAGCTCCAGTAGTCTATCCTGTCCACCAGGGAACGGACGCTGCCTGAAAGGGTCCAGGGGCCTTTCCCCTCCGCCTTCCGCCCCAGCATCTCCTCCCGCAGGGATTCCAGAAGATCCGCGAATTCCCCCGCGTCCGTTGCCGCCCCTTTTTCCTCAAAGAGCTGCTGCTGCCCGTCCCCGGCGCGCAGGCGCGAAAGGGCGCTCCAGATGCTTCCGTGGTTCTGCCGCGCGAGGGCCGAAAGGCGGGCCACCGAATTCTTCCCGATTCCCCGGCGGGGCGTGTTGATGATCCGAAGGAGGTTCACGTCGTCGTCGGGGTTGGCCGTTACCCGCAGGTATGAGATGAGGTCCTTTATCTCCTTGCGCTGGAAGAAACTGGTGCCGCCTGAAACACGGTAGGGAATGTTTTCGGCAAGGAAGGCCTCTTCGATGTTCCTGGTGAGGGAATTGGTCCTCACAAGGACGGCGAAGTCGTGATAGCGGAGGCTTTCCCGTATTGAAAGGCGGCGTATCCGGGAAGCGATAAAGGCGGCCTCTTCGCTTTCGTCTTCGGGGAAGCGGAGCTCGACGGGCTTTCCGCCGGAATTTCCCGACCAGAGTTTCTTGTCCTTGCGGTTTGTGTTATGGGAGATTACCCCGTTGGCGGCATCTAATATGGTGCCTGTGGATCTGTAATTCTGTTCGAGTTTTATTTCGACAAGGGAGGGGAAGTCTTTTTCAAACATGAGGATGTTTTCGTAGTTTGCCCCGCGCCAGGAGTAAATGGACTGATCGTCGTCGCCCACGACGCAGATGTTTTGTTTTTCGCCGCCGTTTCTTTTGGCAAGAAGCCTCATGAGATGGTACTGTATGAAGCTTGTGTCCTGAAACTCGTCAACCATGATGTAGCGGTAACGGTTCCGGTATTTCTCGAGGACAGGAGGGTGCTTTTCAAAAAGTTCGATGGGAAGGGTAAGGAGATCGTCAAAATCAAGGGCGTTGTAGATTTTAAGGCTCTCTTCGTATTCCCGGTACGCGCCTTCCCAGGCGTCATTGCCGTTTTCACTCCAGAGGGCCTTTCCCGTTTTTATTGCCGAAAAGAGCAGGCCGAGGTTGTAGAGGTTCACCTTCTCTGAAAAGAGGCGGCATTCGCGCAGGCATTCTTTTATGAGCGAAAGTTTGTCGGTCTCGTCGTAAACGGAAAAATTTTTCCTTAAATCAAGAAGCTCCGCCTCTTCGCGGAGTATTTTAAGGCCGAATGCGTGAAAGGTTGACACGGTGAGGCTTTGCAGTTTTTTCCCGGTCAGTTCCTTTACCCGCGTTTGCATTTCCCCGGCGGCCCTGTTGGTAAAAGTAAGCGCGAGGATAGCGTGCTGGGGGATTCCCTTTTCCAGCATGTTTGCCATGCGCCAGGTAATGACCCTGGTCTTCCCCGAGCCCGCTCCGGCGATGATGAGGAGCGGCCCCTCAATGGAAGTAACCGCCTGAAGCTGGGGCTCGTTGAGTTCCCCCTCAAGGTTGAGTCGTGACATGAATGTACCGTATCAGAAGGAGCGCGGCTGGTACAGGCTTCCCTCCCGCATGAGGCGCCCGATGACCGGGGCGGCAAGGCGGGCCGCCCTGCCCCGGTGGCTTACTTTGTTTTTTTCTTCGGCGGAAAGTTCCGCCAGCGTACAGCCCCTTTGCGGCAGGAAGAAAACGGGATCGTAGCCGAAGCCGCCTTTCCCCGCCGCGTCTTCCTTCCTGCTTATGATTTCCCCTTCAAGGCTCTCCCCGACTACAACGAAACGCTCTTTGCCGTACACGAACGCCATGGCGCAGACAAAACGGGCGCTTCTTTCCGCGGCGTCTTTCAGTTCCTCAAGGAGCAGGGCGTTCCGCCCCGCGGCGTCAAGTTTTCCCCCGCCGTAGCGGGCCGAATGGATGCCGGGCCTTCCCCCCAGCGCGTCTACGCAGAGCCCCGAATCGTCGGCGACGACAGGCTCCCCCACGATGGCGAAAAGGGCGCGCGCCTTGATGAGGGCGTTTTCGGCAAAACTTGCCCCGTCTTCCACGGGATCAAAGGCGATCCCCGCATCGGAAGGCGTACAGAGGCTCACGTGTTCGCCGGCGCGCCCCCTTTCGGCGGTGAATATGGCGGCAAATTCGGCCTTTTTATGCATATTGCCGGAGGCAAGCCAAAGGGTCACGGACTGCCCCCCGGCGCGAACCCGAGGCGCCGCGCCTGTGCGAGATCCGTTTCCGCCCGCGCGGCGTCCCCCAGCGATCGCCAGGCCGTTCCCCGGTTGTACCAGGCGAGTGAAAAATCATGCTTGAGGCTTATGGCCTTTGAGAAATCACCGATGGCCTTCTCGTCTTCCCCCTTGTAGTACCACGCCGTTCCCCGCTGGTTGTACACCGAGGCGTTTTCAGGCTCAAGCTCGATGAGCGCCGAAAAATCCGCGATGGCCCTGTCGTATTCACCCTGTTCGCGCCAGGAATAGCCCCGGTTAAACCATGCGTCCCCATAATCCTCCTTGAGGGCAATGGCCCGTGTGTAATCCTGTATGGCCCGTTCAGCTTCCCCCTTTTGGGCCCACGCGCAGCCCCGGCAGTTCCACGCCGCGGCGGAACCGCCCGTTAATCTGATGGCATCCGTGTAATCGGCGATGGCGCGGTCCAGATCGCCCCGCTCGTGACGGGCCCTGCCCCGGGAAAAAAAGGCTTCGGCAAAATCGGCCTTGAGGGCGATTGCCCTGCTGTATTCCGCGATTGCTTCCCCGTATTCTTCCGCCCTGAAATGCCGCTCTCCCATGATGTAGGAAACAAGGTGGCTTTCCACGCCCGTTTGCGCGAGTATCCGCCTGAGCTCGCCGGGCTCCGCGGTTGTATAATTGACCGGATCGATTTCCGCCGTAAAAACGCCCAGGCCTCCCGGCCCCCGCACGCCGCCGGGGAGGATGGGCCTTTCCGCCGTCCGCTTTTCCGCCGTTCCGGCGTTCCGCGCGGCCGCCTCATTGCCGATGAAGAGACCATCGACGATCCGATCGTAGTCGTTCGGAAGCACAGCCGACGTCGGTTGCGGCGCAAAAGTCGGGGTCTGGACCGTCTGGACGACTGCGGATTGGTGGGCCCGCCGCTGCGCGAGGCCGCCGAGCATCGCGGGCCGATTCACTGGCGTGCTCGTCCGGAAGGCGCTCGAGGGCGGCCGCAGCGCCGCTGCAAACGACGCTAGCGTCGGCAGATCATTGAAAAGTGCCGAGGGATCGACGGCGGCTGAGGATGAATAATCAGTCCATGTCTGATGGCGTGCGAAGTCGAGAACCTCGCTGATGAGTGCCTGGGAGATCGTAGAGGACGTGAGCAGCCAGAGTCGGTACTGCTTGAACTGATAGGGCGCGATCGGAAATTCTGATGGACCGCGCGAGCCGTATCGACATACGAATAGCCCGAAGAAGAAGACTGGGTAGGGGGAGCGGAAAGAACACTAAACGGTTCGTAGATGATCAGCGGATGCTCGCAGAACGAGACGGGATCCCCGATGAAGTCAAGGAAGGAAACCGGATGCAGCCCGCGATTCCGGTAAAGGAGAACCATGAGCGAACCACACGGGGAGGCTTCGGGACAAAGGGAGTGAGCGAGGCTGAGTGTTTGGCCCATGAAAATGCAAAAAACGAAC
>JAIROE010000154.1 GCA_031257715.1 Treponema sp.
ATCGGCCGATATGCACGGCCGCGTCCTTGATCTCCTCGAGAACCTTGGCATACCCGCCTTTGCGGTGGAACCCCGGAATTTTGACGATGTGTTCGACACCATAAGGGCCATAGGGATCCTTTCCGGCTGTGAAGAAGGGGCAGAAGAAACGGTGCGGGTCATGGAAGAAAAGCTTGCGGAAGCCGCCCTGCTTCATGCCGGGGGAAGAAGGCCGTCCGTGTACTGGGAACTTTCCGAAGAGCCTATCATCAGCGCCGGAAAGGGCGGCTTTGTGAACGACGCACTGGTCAGGGCGGGGGCCGTGAATATTTTTGGGGATCTTGAGGCGGACTGGCCCCTCGTGAGCGCCGAGGAAGTGCTGCTCCGCGGTCCCGAATGGATACTCGCGGGGGATGATCGCCGCCCGATTCCGGACGCGGCGTATTTTGCGCGGCGTCCGGGGTGGGCGGAAATTCCCGCCGTGAGGAATGGGCACATTGTCGTGATGGATGCGGGCAGGCTTTACCGTTACGGACCCCGCCTTGCCGACGCGACGCTTGAAATCGCCGCGGCCATCAACGGCGCAGAATAATGAGGAGCCATTCCGCCGGAAATCCCGGCGTCTTTATCGTCCTTTCGTGCGCCCTTGCCGCCTCTTCCGTCTGGGGACTTTTTTCCGGCCCGGCGGATTTTCGTGCGGCGGATCTTGCCGCGGCCTTCCGTTCCCTGTTTGAGGGCGGCGGCGGGACGGTCTCCCTGGTATTCTTCGCCATACGGCTTCCCCGCGTACTTCTGGCCGCCGTCATCGGCGCTTCTTTGGGGATTGCCGGGGCGGCTTTTCAGGGTATCTTTCGCAACCCGCTTGCCGATCCCTTCATCATAGGAGCGTCCTCGGGGGCCAGCCTTGGCGCGGGGCTTGCCATCAGCCTGGGGATAAGCCTTGTCCCGCCTTTCTCACCCGTTCCCCTTTTCGCCTTTGGCGGAAGCCTTTCCGCCGTGATCCTTGCATTCGCCGTTTCCCGCGCCGCAGGCGATCCTCCTCCGGCGGCCGCTCTGCTTCTTGCCGGAACCAGCATAGGCTCGTTTTTTTCAAGCGTCCTTTCGCTGATTCTGGTCCTTCGTGACCGCAGCCTCTATCAGGTGTATTACTGGCTTTTGGGCAGCCTTGGAGGAAGCACGTGGAGGGAATTGCTGTCGGCGCTTCCCGCGTCCGCCGCCGGCTGCGCCCTTGTGTGCTTTTGCTCCGGGGCCCTTGACCTCCTCATTCAGGGGGACGAGGAGGCCGGGAGCCTTGGGCTTGACGTTACGAAGACGAGGTTCATCGCGGCTTCGGGGGCGTCCCTGGCGGCGGCATCGGCGGTTGCGGCGGCGGGGATCATCGGCTTTGCGGGGCTCATCGCGCCCCACTGCGCGCGGCTCTTTACCGGGCCCCGTCATTCCCGCCTTATTCCCGCGTCGGCCCTGACCGGGGCGTTGATCCTCGTATTGGCCGACACAACAGCCCGTACCCTCATCCCGCCTGTCGAGATTCCCCTGGGCATCATCACAGGCCTGGGCGGGGCGCCTTTCTTCCTGTACCTCCTTGCCCGTCACGGCCGCTTTCCGGGGAGGCTGTCGTGAGGGGCGAACCCCTGCTTGAACTCCGCGGCCTTGCGGCGGGTTTCAGGAAGCGGCCCGTACTCCGGGGGATAGATCTTTCCCTTGAGGCCGGTGAAATGCTCGTCATCGCCGGACCCAACGGATCGGGGAAAACCACGCTGCTCAAGACGGCGGGGGGGATCCTCAAGCCGCTTGCGGGAAAAGTTTTTGTCGAAGGCCGCGACGGCCTTTTTCTTTCAAAAAAAGAATGGGCGCTTTACCGGGCCTACATCTTTCAGGCGGCCTTTCCTTCCTGGCCCTTTACCGTGTACGAGACGGTTTGGCAGGGCCGTTATTTACGGAAGGACAAAGGGGGAAAGATCGCCGTGGAACGGGCCATTGAGGCGGCGGGTCTTTCGGGATTTGAAGACAGGCCCGTTACCGAACTTTCAGGCGGCGAATATCAGCGGGTTCTTGTCGCGCGGGCCATGGCGCAGGAGGCGAAGCTCCTCATCCTTGACGAGCCCTGCGGCAGCCTGGACCCCGGATACCGCGACATGGTGATGGGGCTGTTAAAGAAAATGATCGCGGAAGGGGCGGCGGCGATTGTAAGCCTTCACGATCTTGATCTTGCCGTCCGTCACGCCGGACGGGCCGCCCTTTTGTACGGCGGGCAAATACGCGCGTCGGGGGCGCCGGGGGAAATTTTCAGGGAAGAGAACCTCAGGGGGATTTTCGAAAGCGCGCCACATACAGGGGACCCAGCCCGCCTTCCCGGTCGGGAAGCATGATCCTTCCGTAAAGGGTCTTTTCCCCCTCTTCAAAACCGGGACTGCCGGCAATGACCTCCGCGCCGTATTTTTCCGGGAGCCGCCCCGCCACACCGTCGTTTTCTTCGGGGGAAAGGGCGCAGGTGGCGTAAACAAGGGAGCCCCCCGGAGCAAGAAGCAGAAAGGCCGAGGAGAGGAGGGCCCACTGCCGCCGCGCGAGGAAACGGGGCCGCGCGGGCGTCCACGCGGCAAGAGACGCGGGATCTTTTATAACATGAGCCTCACTGGAACACGGCGCGTCAAGGAGCACGGCGGCAAAACGGTTCCGTTCGCTTTCGCGGCCCCCAAGGGCGGCCGCGTCAAATCCCGACACGGAAACCAGCGCGCGTTTTTCCGGGGGAAGGTGTTTGTCAAGGACCCGTGAAAGACGGCGGCGTCTTTCGGCCGACAGATCGTTGGCAACCAGGCGGAATCCGGGGGAAAGGAGCGAAGCAATGACGAGCGTCTTGCCGCCCGGCGCGGCGCAGGCGTCAAGGATCTCTTTTTTCGCGGGCGCGGCGCAGGCGCCGGACATGAGGGAGCGCGCGGCAAGCACCGACGCGTAATTAAGAAGGTACGGTTCCTTTAATCCCGCCGCGAAAGGGAAGGCGGGTTTTTCCTCAAGAAGGCTCTTCCTCAAGCCCTCCCATCGTTCCCCGTAATGCCTGCGGTAATAATCTTCAAAGGATTCATTCATTCGGCGGATTTCATTTGCCGCGGCGCGTCATGGCCTTCATTTTTTTAAGGGTTTCCTCGGAAAGAAGATGCTCCATTTTGCACGCGTCCGCTTCCGCGGTCTGGGGGCTTACGCCCACAACGCCCGCGAGAAAATCGGTGAGGAAGCTGTGCCGGTCCCGGATTGTCTGGGCCTCAACCTCTCCCTTCCGGGTAAGGTACACGGTCCTGTAACGCTCATGCTCCAAAAGCCCCCGCTCTTCAAGCGTCTTGAGGGCGGTGAGCACCGAAGGCTTTGAAACACCCAGCCGCAAAGCAATGTCCGTTACCCGGACCGCCCCTTCGTCGGAAAGAAAACTCACCATTTCAAGATAATCTTCCAGTGATTGGGTCATATGAACCAATTTTGAAGGATTTTCCCCCGGTTGTCAATGGCCAAACGCCTATGGCGTTTGGCTGGGGAGTTTGCGCGAAGCGCAAACTCCAAGCCTGGCGGGGGTTGAATATATATGTGTTTACTTACTACACGATTCTAAGAAATAAACCACCGACCACACGGAAAACACGGACTTTTGGGTCAAAATTGAGGCTCGTCCGTGTTGGTCGGTGCTGTCCGTGGTAAAATTCTTCGGCTTCCGGTGATTGGAAGGCGGCGGCAAATTGCCGCCAGGGCTATCCGGCCGTGCCGGACAGCTCCCGTTCCCGCCGGGCGTTTTCAAGATTCTTCTGTACCGCCGGGCTTGCAAAGTCAAGCCGCAGCGCCGCCTCATAGTCGGCGATTGCTTTGTCGTAGTCCTTTTTGCGGTAATACATAATGCCGCGGGCGTTATACGCTTCGCCATAACCGGGATCAAAGGCGATGACTTTGCCGTATTCTTCTATAGACCTCTCGTCGTCTTCTTCGCAGAAATACTGTTCGGCCAGACAGAAATGCGCAGCGGCAATCCTTTTCTTCACAACCGTGTCGTCCGGGTCAAACCGCCGCGCCGCCTCATAGTCCGCGATTGCCTTCTCGTATTCTTCCCTGTGTCGATACCTGTCGCCGCGGCTGATATAGGCGTCGGCAAGACGTTCCTTTGCTACCGCATTGCCGGGT
>JAIROE010000221.1 GCA_031257715.1 Treponema sp.
CCGACGAGATCATCCCATCGGGGGAAACCTCATCCTTCCGCTCGAATCCCATCGGACTTGCGGAATTCACCCTTTCGCGCAAGTATCCCGCCTATGTGGGCCGGGCAAAGGCCCTGCGCGAGGCGGAAATGCTGCGTCTCCGTCTTGTAAAAGACGGCTTTTCCGGCAGGGGGATTGAATTCCCGCGCTTTACGCCGCTTCCGGAACTTTCCCCGGTAATTTCCGAACTGGCAAAAATCCCGGCAATAGATTCTGTGGACTTTGAGGACATGAGAATTGGTTCGGCGATCTACGCGATCAAACCCGGAGACGGCAGCGCCCGGGAACAGGCCGCAAGCTGCCAGCGGGTTTTGGGCGGACTTGCCAACTTTGCCCGGGAGTACGCCACCAAACGCTACCGCAGCAATCTTATCAATTGGGGAATACTCCCCTTTACCCTGGACGGGGAACCGGCTTTTGGGAACGGCGATTATATTTTTATACCCCACATCAGAACCGCTCTTATAAAGACCAAAAAAACCGTCGACGCTTTTATCATTCAGGCAACCCAGGTATCCCCGGACACCAACGACTTCGTGTTCGTTAATACATCGTTTAGTCTCAGGATCCCCGTCCTGATGCCGGAAGAACGGGAGATAGTGCTTGCGGGCAGTTTGATAAACCACAACAGATCAAAGCTGAAAGAAACAGGAAGCAGAGTGTAGGTATGAAGGGGGTCTGTTATGCGCTTTAAATGTGCTGTTTTTGATCTGGACGGAACTCTGGTGAATACCCTTGCGGATATTGCCCTTGCCATGAATACCGCGCTTGGCGAGCGGGGTTTCCCCGAACTTCCCGTCGGGGCCTATGCCGGTATCGTGGGGAACGGCATCAGGCGCCTGGCGTATTTCGCCCTGCCCGAAGAAAAACGGGACGAAAATGTCGTGGAAGAACTTGCTAAACGAGCCGGACGGCTGTACGCGGAAAGACCGGTGGTTCATTCAAAGGTTTATCCGGGCATTCAGGAGCTGCTTTTCAAGCTGGGAAAACTCAGGGTTAAAAGCGCGGTTCTGACCAACAAGCCCGACCCTGTGGCGCGCATGGTGATTGACCGGTTTTTCCCTGCCGGCGCCTTCGAAGCGGTACAGGGGGAACTGCCCGGCGTTCCCAGAAAACCGGACCCCGCCTCCACCTGGGAACTGTTGATGAAGCTCGACGTTACCCCCCGGGAAAGTATCTTTATCGGCGATTCCGAGGTTGACCTGGAAACCGCCCGGGCCGCCGAATGCCCGCCTCTCCTGGTAAGCTGGGGCTTCCGAAGCCGGGAAGCGCTTGAAAAGACAGGGGCTCCCCGCATCATCGACCGTCCCGAAGAACTTCTTACCCTGATCCGCGAAACCCGGATCTGATGCCCGCGGCCCTTAAACCGGAGCTTCACACGGAACTTCCCCAAATTTGACAATTTTTATCAGTCTCTTATACTTTAAGTATGAACATGGACGATCCCAGAGTGGCGGAAAACCTTTCTGAGCTGGCCTGCGCCTTTGCCAGAACCTCCGACAGTAAACTGATTGAACAATTCTTTGAATGCATCCTGACTCCCGCGGAAACGGCGGATATCGCCGCCCGCTGGGCTCTGGTCAAAGCCCTGGACAAAAAAGTACCTCAAAGGGAAATAGCAAAAAACCTGGGCTTGTCGCTCTGCAAAATAACGCGGGGCTCCCGGGAACTAAAAAAGCCCAACTCGGCATTCAGGAACATGTTGACCCTGACGGCGGAAAAAGAAAAAGAAGATGAAGGGGAATAGGCCTGTTTCAGGCCGCCGGAATTTCCTCAGCAGTACAGCCGTAAAAACATAACCCGCGCATCAGGCGGCGGTTTTCGCGGACCAATGAATCCCGGAAAGGGCTTGGGAACCATACAGTTCCTCATAAATCCCGTCCGAAGAGTTCCGTGTAGACCAGCCGGCCGGAGCGGTGTTCGCTTTGCATCAGGCTTATACGCCGGACGGGGGCTTCAATCCGCACGGAGAAGGGAGCAAGCTCCCGTTCCGGCCGCAGTTCCCGGCCCAGGGTGATGTGGGCGTTGAAGGGCCGCCTGTCAAAAGAAAAATCCTCTCCGGCTGCGGAAGACCGCGAAGGCAGGGACGGCGCCGCGAGTTTTTCAAGGCCCTTTACCAGTTCTTCCCGCAGTTCCAAAAGCTGTCCCATTCCCCGGCTGTCCGCGGCGGCGCCTATGTACCAGAGTTCCTTTCCGCTGTGACGGAAACAGGCGGCCCGGCTGAAATTCAGCGTAAAGGCCCCGGAAGAGGGAAGCGCCGCGATAAGGTTCCGGATGGCCGGAACCATGCCCGCGCCGGTCTCGCCCAGGAAGACAAGGGTAAGATGGAGATTCTCCTGGCGGGAAAAATTCCCCCTGACAACCGCCGCGCGCAGTCTTTCCTGTATTTCCACGATGCGGCCGGTAAGTTCCCCGTCAAAATTAACGGCAATAAAAAGTCTCATGTTTCTATCATACGCAATCTGCAATTGAAGAACCACCGGAAACTTCAGCGTCCGGCGGCATCCGGTATTTTTCACCTTATCATAAATTTTCAATTTGTGGTATAATCTTAAAGACAGGCATCGCTTTAAGGAGGACTAAACATGCCGGACAAACCTTTTGTCGTGTGGGACGAGAAATACTCAACGGGAATTCAGCTTATTGATGATCAGCACAAGGAACTCCTCAAACTGACCAATGAGCTTTTCAACAGTTGCCAGGAGGGGGATCATTCCGCCGGAAATACTTTTCGAAAGATACTTCATTCAACGGTTGACTATGTAAAATACCATTTCTCTGCGGAAGAGAAGATATTTGAAAATATTAACTACCCCCTGGCGGCGGAACATAAAAAGCAGCACGAGAGTTTCGTTAAACGGGTTCTGGAAGACGCGAAGAGTTTTGAAGAGGGAAAAAACATAATCCCGATTACCTTTGCAAGGTTTCTTAAAGACTGGATACTTACCCACATTGCGGTTCACGACAGACAATACGCCGACTTTATCCAGAATCTGAAACGCCAGGGAATGCTCAATCCGCCAAAAGCGGACCAGCAGGCTTAACCATACCCAAGGGACGGACTTTCCGTTGAGAAAATAGCAAAATTGTGATGGACATGGCGTGGCCGAACAGAACGCGGTTAAAAATTCCCTAATCCGTGTGAAACACTTCTTCAGCGCCGGCCCACCACTCGCCTTCCTTGCGGCTTTCAAGGGGCTTCTGACAGGGCTTGCAGACATCCCACCACTTCTGCGTTGTGGGGTCCGCCGCCATTTTCGCCATATCGGCATCGTAATCGTTTCCAACATATTCAAAG
>JAIROE010000218.1 GCA_031257715.1 Treponema sp.
CAGAACCCTTGCAGCCTTCGGTTTCTTCAGGATGATGGGTTACAGACAACTGCCAGGCTGTTGCGAACTAAAGTCCGCAAGCGTCCATAGAAATAGAGAACTCCCGGCGGGCGAACAGCGCAACATTATATCACGCCGGCCCGCCGCGGTTAAAACGTTCCACTTAAATTCTCCGACAAAACCGGAGGTTTACCGATTTTAATTAACCAAGCCAAGACCGGGAATCGAACCCGGGACCTGCGCATTACGAGTGCGCCGCGCTGCCAACTGAGCCATCTTGGCGAAAACAAATTTTCCCGGCAGAAGCTTCGAAAACATCATCAGAGAACCTCTAAAAACTTCAGTTTTAGAGAGTCCTGTTATTATACCCCATAGACCATGATGCAGGTCAAGGTTCAGGCCGGTGTTTTAAGGCGCCGCATCCGGCGTCACGGGTTATTGCATAATCTCCCTGTGACCGGTAGTATTACGGCATGAATACCGGATTTTTTCCGGTTTTGAGACCATATATCGGCAAGAAAGGAGAAATGGTTTATGGCTGATAGTGCCAATCCTTATCAGAGTCCGGCGGTGGAATCGGTCCCCGTGCAGTCTGCGGGTCCGGCGGGGCATCTTACCGATGCCATGCAGCGTTATCTGCGGGAAGCATCCCCCTGGGCGCGTTTTCTGGGGATCATGGGTTTTATCAACTGCGGGCTTTTTGCCCTCATCGGCATCATTTTCTTTGCGTTGATTCCCGCTTCGTTTGCAAATCTGTCCGGAATTTCGGGCATACAGAACGCAATTGCAGGCGGGATGGGTGGTCTGGTCGGTTTTATCTACATTATAGGCGCGGTATGTATGTTTTTTCCGGCCCGTTTTATCTACATGATCGGGACAAAGATACGCGGCTACCAGCGCAGTGGCGCGGATGGGGATCTTGAGGCGGCGTTCAAAAACGGAAAATCCCTGCTGAAATTCATGGGTATTCTCACCATAATCGGTTATGCCCTGATTCCGGTTCTCATAATTATCGGCGTAATTATAGGGATTGCATCCGCGCTCTAATGGCTGACGCCGGCGCCGGATATGGTCCGGCAGATTCGGTTTTGGGGGTACAGACTCCCGAAGGCATTGAATTTGCCCTTTTCCCGGCAGGCCTGCCTGTCCGCGCCTGTGCCTGGGCGATTGATGCCGTCATACAGTGGATCGTTGTTATTGGCGTACTTGTCATTACCGAATTCCTTGGAGATTTTACCGGATACTGGTTTTTCCTCTTGATGGTTTTCGGTATAGACTGGTTTTACCATGTGATATGCGACATTTTTTTCCGGGGGCAGAGTCCGGGAAAGAAGATCATGGGGATACGGGTAGTGCAAAGCGGCGGTTCCCCGGTGAATCCGGGAGCGTCATTTCTCCGTAACCTGCTCCGCTTTGCCGATACTTTCATGTTTTTCTGTCCAATCGCCTTTGTTACTATGGGGGCAAGCCCCGGTTTCAGGCGCATAGGCGACTGGGCCGCGGGAACCCTTGTGGTGTATACGTCCCATTCGCTTGCCCCTCCGCTCCGGCGGCCCGGCGGGCGTTCCCTTTCCGATACATGGTTTCTGGATCTCGAGCCGGCCTTTCCCCCGCGTCCGCTTTCGGAGGAAGAAAAACAGGCTGTCATAATGTTTGCCCGCCGTTATCCTCTTTTGGGTGAGGCGCGTGCCTGCGAGATTGCGGAGCCCTTTGTGGAATTTCTTGAACGTTCCGGGCTGGCGGAAAGTCCCGGCGCGGCAAATTCCGGTGAAAATTCCGTTACGGCAAATTTTGCCAGTAATTCCCGTTCCGCTGCGTCGTATCTTTTGGGCCTTGCCCGCAGAACAGCCGGAGGGCTCCTGTGACCGAAAGCGCCTTCAGGAAGAGGCGGGAAGCTTCGTGGAAAGAATTTGAAATGATGATTGGCGGAGGCCGTCGGGAAATACGCGGCAGGGCTTCCGAATTTCCGGCGGCTTTCCGCGGACTTACCCAGGATCTTAATACCGCGCGGGCTCATGGTTTTGACGCCGCGATCATAGAGCGGCTCAACATACTGGTCAGCGAAGGCAGCCAGATCCTCTACGGCCAGTACGAGTGGTCGTTCAGACTCTTTGCCCGTTTCGTGCTCCGTACTTTCCCCCGCAAGGTAAGATCGCACTGGCGGGGAATAGGCGCGGCGTTCCTTGTTTTTTACGGCCTTGCTTTTTTTTCTGCCTTTCTCTGCGTGCGTTTTCCCGATCTTGTCTATGAATTCATTTCCGAATCACAGGCGGAATCCGTTGCCGAAATGTACAATCCCGAAAGCGGGCATTTTTTGCTTCCTCCCGATGTTAGCTCCAATGCGGATATGTTCGGTTTCTATATTTACAACAACATTTCCATTGCCTTCAGAACCTTCGCGGGCGGAGTCCTCGCCGGAATAGGGAGCCTTTTTATTCTCAGTCTCAATGGGATCTTCCTCGGGGCCGCGGCGGCCCATATCATCAATCTGGGATTCGCGGAAACCTTCTTCCCTTTTATCATAGGCCACGGCAGTTTTGAACTTACGGCCATCATCCTGAGCGCCTACGCGGGACTTTTGCTGGGGTACCGTTTTTTTATTCCCGGAGGACTCAGCCGGGGTGCAGCCCTCCGTAAGGCAGGAAGGGACGCCCTTCCGCTCGTTACGGGGAGTGCCTTGTTTTTGATTGCAGCCGCGGTCATTGAGGCGTTTTGGTCGTCACGGCATACCCTGCCTTCGGCGCTGCGACTGGGCGCGGGCGCGGCCGGATGGGCGCTTGTCGGCCTGTACCTGTTCTTTACCGGACGAAAGGGAGATGACCGGTGACCGATCCCCTTGAAGGTGTGCTTGCGCTGAGGCGGAGAAGCGTTTGGGAAGCGGCGGATTCGGGACTGCTCCTTTGGCGGAAAAGTTTTGTTTATTTTCTTCCGTTCTTTGCCTTTCCCCTCTGGATCTGCGCCTTTGCGCTGCGCCTCCTCCCCGAATTTATGCGCGTCTGGTCATGGTTCATACTCTGGTATTTAAAGCCCTTTTTCGACCGCGCCGTTCTGCACATCGTATCGGTACGTTTTTTTGAACCGTTCGCGGGGGCAAGGCGGATATTCCGGGGGCTGGGGAAGAGCGTCTTCCGTTCGCTTTCAGGCGATCTTCTGTGGCGGCGTTTCAGCCCGTGGCGCGGCGTCATGACTCCTGTCCGCGTTCTTGAAGGCATCAAATCCCGCCGTCTGCGGCAGCGGAAAAAAGAACTCGTGAAGGGGGGCATTGATTTCTGCGTCGTTCTTTCCGGCTGGGGACTGCTCCTTGAATGGGCGCTCCTTTCAGGCGAAATTCTTTTTTTCTGGTCCATCGGCCATATCACGAGACCGGATCTTATGCCCGGCTTCGGCGATTTTCTTCAGCAGAATGAGCTCTTCTTCTTTGCCGCGTGGTGCGTCAACATCATGCTGGTGGAAAGCATCTGTGTCTGTATGGGTTTCGGACTTTACATCAACAGCCGCGTCGCGGTTGAGGGATGGGATCTGCAGCTCCTGTTCCGGAGACTCGCTGAAAATTACAGGCCGAAGGCCGCCGCCAAGGCTTCCGCCACGTTTGCCGTCCTTTTTTTTCTTCTGTCCGCCTTCCCCCCGGTTTCTTACGCCGAAGACGCCGTTCCTCTTGGATCGCTTGAAGAAATTCTTGAATCGAGGGATTTCGGAGGCGAGAAGGACGGCTGGAGCATACGCTGGAAAGACCGGGAAGAAAGTCCGGAGGAGGAAGAACCCTTTTCCTTTGCGCCCTGGGTTGAAAAAACAAAACGGTTTTTCGCTTTCGGTCTCATGTTTTTTGTTATTGCCGCTGCCGTTTTCCTTGCCGCAAGGCTGATGCTTCACGCGAAGAAATTCCGTCTTCCGGGTAATGAAAAGGGCAAAAAATACGGGGGAAGCTTTGTGCCGGGAGCGGTGGAAAGCGCAGGGGCTCTTTTTGAAAGGGCCCTTGCCCTCCGGGAACTGGGCAATGTGCGCGAAGCCTGGGCCGCCTGCCTTGGGGGAACCCTCGCCGCGTTTTCAGAGCGATGGAACATTGCCTTTCCCCGTGAAGCGACGGAGTATGACTGCCTTTCACTGGTCAGGCGCTCGGGCATTGACGCCGCGCCCTTTGCCGACCTCGTCGGAAACTGGGCCGGCTTTGCCTACGGCGGAAGAGACCCCTCGGACGGCGCCTTCGAGCGGGCCATAGATTTCGGCAGATCGATCCTTGCCGCCTCCGGCGGCGGAGATGCGCCGTGAAAAGATACGCGGGGATCATCGGCATGGTATCCGCCGTACTTGCCGCACTTGGAATCATTGCCTATATGAAGCTTGAGATCTATCCCGTCAAAGAAAGCGTTAATCCTTCACGGGAGGTCCGCTCCAATGAACTTGCCGCCCTTGAACGGTGGCTCAATGCGAACGATCATCCTGTGCGGAAAATACCGCAGGGAAGCATGTACAACCTGGCGGCGGCTCCTGAACAGACCGTCTTCATGGAGGTCTCCGCCTTTGACTGGGATTCTTCCGATGTGGGCGCCGCCGCCGTGTGGGTGCGGAACGGGGGAAACCTTATCGTCTCGATCGATTATTTTCCTGGTAAGGACAGCATCCTCGCGGCGTTCCTTTCCGGGTTCGGCATCGGCGTTGAAGAGTACCCCTTTTCGCCGCCGGAAAACGAGGCTTCTTCCGAAGACGGGGCAGCTTTGCCTGAAGGCGGCGCACCGGAGATTTCCCGGACGGGAGAACCCGATTTTGATTACGGGATCCGTTTTATCATTTACGACTCCCCTGATCTGAAATCCGATACAATAAAGGCTGACGGGGGTATAAGGCTCGTGTCCGTTTCGGCGGGAAGGGGAAGGTTGACGGTGCTTGGTAAACCCCGGTTCATGATGAACCACCTCATCGCCGAAGAGGCAAACGCCCGCCTTGCCTGGGGGCTTTTTGACGCGGAAGACGGCGGCGTTCTTTTTATACGGGGACGGCTGATAATAAAAAGCTTCTTCGGAAAATTTGCCGAACGCGGGGATTTTCGTCCTTTTTGCGTTTCGCTTATTCTCCTTGTCGCCGCCGGTTTCTGGATGGTCATTCCCGGTTTCGGCCTTGTGCGCGACGACGGAGAGAGGGTCCCGCGGCCAATAGAGGAGCGGTTCCGCGCGGAGGTCCGTTTCCTTAAAAAATACGGTTCACTTGCCGTCTACCTTGATCCGTACATTCGGGAACTGCGGAGGATCATCCGCCCCGGAGACGGGGCGCCGGCGGCGGGAGAAATTGACCGTATCGAGGCCGCGCTTAAATCGGGGAAGAAAATGAAGTACCGGGAAATAATCAGGGATCTTCTGATCCTGGAAAAAACAATGGAGAGTTTATAATGAAAGAACAGGGGAGCCTTTCCGTAGAAGACGCCGCGGGCATTCTTGAAACGGTAAAGACGGAGATTGCGAAAGCCTTCATAGGACAGGCGGACCTGGTGGATCACGCCCTCATTACCCTGCTTTCGGGCGGGCATCTTCTTGTAGAAGGCGTACCGGGTCTTGGCAAGACGCTCCTTGTCCGCTGCCTCGCAAAGGCGATAGGGGGCCTTTCAAGGCGGGTTCAGTTTACGCCGGATCTCATGCCCAGCGACATTACGGGCAATGTCATTCTTGATACCGTGACGGGAAAATTCATTTTCCGCGAGGGACCGGTGTTTACCAACCTTTTCATAGCCGACGAAATAAACCGTGCGCCGGCGAAAACCCAGGCGGCGCTTTTCGAGGCTATGCAGGAATACCAGGTGAGTATTGATGGAGAGGATCATCCCGTACCTGAGCCTTTCATGGTTCTTGCCACGGAGAATCCCTTTGAACACGAGGGAACCTATCCCCTGCCCGATGCGCAGAAAGACCGCTTTCTCATGAAGATCGTCGCCGGTTATCCGTCCATGGAAGAGGAGAAGACCATGGTGGAGAAGATCCTTGCGGGGAGTACCGGCGCCGAACTTTCCGCGGAAAATGTGGGGACGGTTCTGCGGCCCGAAGGATTCATCGCGCTCCGCGATCTTGCGTCGCGGACAAGGACCGATCCTTCGATTATTGATTATGCCGTGCGGCTTGCTTCGGCGACCCGGACAAGCGCCGCGCTGCAGACCGGCGCGGGCCCCCGCGGCAGTCTTGCCCTGATACGCTGCGCCAGGGCAAAGGCCCTTCTTGAAGGAAGGGATTTTGTACTTCCCGATGATGTCAAGGTTCTGGCGCGGCCTGTACTGGCCCACCGGCTTACCTTCTCCGCCGAAAGCGAACTTGAAGGCTTAAGCGATGAACGCATCATTGCGGATCTTGTCGCAAGGACCGAGGCTCCCCGGACATGAAACCGGGAAGAAGCCTTTTCATCGCCGTCCTCCTCTGGTTCTTTCTTGGAACCGCCGCATTTTTTTCCACGCGGATTTCGCTCGTCTGGTTTCTTTCGGGGCTCTGCCTTCTTCCCTTTGTCATCCTGGATGCCCTGGTTCTGGGCCTCCTTACCGACCGGCTCAAACCCGAACGGGATGTGCCGCTTTCCCTTGCACAGGGAGAGGGCGCCCGGGTTACCCTTATCTTAAGACGCGGAGAGAGGCCCCTTGTTCCGTCCGCCCTGCTCTACGATCTCCATCCGCTTTCCATGGATTCCGCCGGAGCCGAATGGAGCGCGGCCAAAACGGGATCTGAAATTTTTCCCGTGAAGCTTAATTTCGGATCATCGCCGGATTTCAGGCTGAAAAAAAACAGCAATACGCCCCAAAACCGGGCCGCGGTTGTTTTTACCTATACGGTGATTCCCCGTGAACGGGGACGCTGGGTTTTTCCGGGGCTTGAGCTTCTTCTCAATTCGCCGCTCCGCTTCTGGCGGCTCAGGGTTTTCCACGCCTGTGAAAGCCGGGGACGCACGTATCCTGATTTCAGGAAGATTACGGAGGGCGGGGCCCTTTCGGGCCTCATGTCGGAGAAGGGACAGCGGGACATACGCCGGAGGGGGCAGGGACTTGAGTTCATGAGCCTCCGCGATTATCAGGAAGGAGATCCCGTCAAGTCCATAGACTGGCGGGCGACGGGCAGACGGCGGAAATTCATCGTTCGGGAATATCAGGAGGAACAGGATCAGCAGATCCTCTTTGTCCTTGATTCTGGCTACCGTCTTCCCGGCAGGGAATTTGACAGCGCCCTTAACGGTATGCTGCTTTTGTCTTACGCCGCGCTGAAACACGGCGATTCCGTGGCGGCCCTGACTTTCGGCACCTCGGAGAGGTGGTTCCCGCCGCGCAAAGGGATGAGCACATTGACGGGCCTCATGAACGGGCTCTTCGATCTTGAATGCGGCCCCGCGCCTTCTTCGCCCTTTTCCGCGCTGGAAAAGGCGCTGGCGCGGCTGCACCGGCGTACCTTCATCATTCTGGTCTCCAATTTCAGGGAAGAGGACGGGGAATCGCTGTCATGGATACTGCCCCGCATCCGCCTGAGGCATTTGCTTCTCCTTGTGAGTTTCCGCGAGGCCGGCATTCCGGCGGTCCTGCATAACGCGCCGGGAAATTCGTCCGGGTACGGCGCCGGCGAAATTCTTGAAACCGCGGCGGCTTTTTCCTATCTTGCCGCCCGGCGCCGGCTTTACCGGAGATGGGAGCACATGGGCCTGCTTACCCTTGAAACTACTCCGGGCGAAATTTCATCGGCCCTTATCAACCGCTATCTCGGAGTGAAGAGGTCGGGCAGGCTGTGACCGCAACCTGTACGGGACGCGCCTGTACGGGAATGGAAAAGTTTTACCGGGCGGGAAGGAATTTCCACAGTTTGGATACGATTTCCCCGGTATCAAGCGGTTTTCCCACATGATCGTTCATACCCGCATCAAGGCATTTTTCGATATCCTCACGGAACACGTTTGCCGTCATGGCAACGATAGGTATCTTCTGCCCCTGGGGATGAGCGCTTGCCCGTATGCGGCGGGTTGCCTCGTAGCCGTCCATTTCCGGCATCTGGACATCCATGAAGATCATGTTATAGTTACCGGGTTCGGCTTCGAACATGGCGACCGCTTCAAGGCCGTTTTCGACGCAGCGTATATCAAGCCGGTAGGGCTCAAGCAGGGCAAGCACTATCTCCCGGTTTATTTCCACATCCTCGGCAAGGAGGATACGGTAACCGGCGAAGGCGCCGATTTCTTCGGGTTTAGCCTGCGATTCCTGCGTCGCAATGATGTTACCCGGTTCCAGACATTCGTTGATGATATCGGCAATGGCGGAGGGGAAAAGGGGCTTGGACAAAAATTTATCCACCCCGGCGTCTTTTGCGGCATCTTCTATCGTGGTCCATTCGGCGGCGGAGATCATGATAACCACCGATTTATTTTTATCATTCCGCTTTATATGCCGGGTCAGTTCCATGCCGTCCATGCCGGGCATTTTCCAGTCCACAAAATAAATGTTATACCCGTTGTTCCGGCTTATCATACCCAGCGCTTCTTCACCGCCTGAAGCCACGTCGCAGCTTAAACCCATCCGCTGGGCCAAATCCCTGAAATACGACCGTGTTTCGCTCTCGTCGTCTACCGCCAGAACCTGCACATTGGTCCAGTTGATATTGGGGGAAAGGAGGTTTCCTTCCGTTCCCTCCACCCGTTTTGCCTGAATGGTAAACACGAAGGTTGAGCCTTTGCCGGGTTCCGATTGTACCCGGATTTCTCCGCCCATCATGTCAACAATACGTTTGGAAATGGCAAGACCAAGACCGGTACCTCCGAATTTACGGGAAATACCCGAGTCGGCCTGTTCAAAGGATCTAAAAAGACGGTTCCGCTGCTCCTCTTCAATGCCGATACCCGTATCGGCAACGCTGATTTCAATGGTGCAGAGCCCATCCTTTTCATCAATCAATTTGGTATTGAGCTGTATGGACCCCTGCTCGGGGGTAAATTTGACCGCGTTGGCAAGCAGGTTGGTAATCACCTGGGAGAGCCTTTGATCATCCCCCGAGAGAACGGGGGGAATATTTTTGTCGATGTGTACGGTGAATTTCTGGTGTTTTTCATCGACCCTGAAATTGATCACGTTCGTTACCTTCCGGAGCATTTTTTCAAAATTGAAATCGGCGATGGAAAGTTCAAACTTGTTCGCCTCAATTTTTGACATGTCCAGAATATCGTTAATGACTCCCAGAAGGTGGGTGGACGCGTCGTCTATTTTTTTAAGACAGTAATCTTTCCGTTCAATATCGACGGCCGTCTTTGCTATGGATGTCATGCCGATAATGGCATTCATGGGGGTTCGCATTTCGTGGCTCATGTTCGCCAAAAAATCGCTTTTCGCCTTGGTACCCGAAAGGGCCCGCTCCCGCGCACGGACCAGGCTTTGCGTCATTTCGTCCCGCACGAGGGCATTGGCGATGAGGAGGGCCCCGGAACGCAGGATGCTTTTTTCCCCCGGCGAAAAAGCCCGTTCGCGGTGGCAGTCGTCAAAACTCACAAAGCCCCAAAAAATATTCTGCAAAAATACGGGGATTACCAGGATAGATTGTATGCCGTAAGGCGTTAAACGTTCCCGCGCCGTTTCCGGCATATCCCGCAGTATACCGTCTATGATTTCATCTTTCGACAGTTTTTCTTCCCAGTCAGGAAGGGTATCCCGGTAGCTGAACTGCCGCATCCCAGGGGCGGTTTCCCGGTAGGCCCCGTTTACCCATTCGCAGATTTCGGCGTAAAAAAGAATCCCCTGTTCCATGCTGTTTTTCCATATCTGTATCCGGTCAACATCGACACAGCGGGCCATCCTTTCCATGCCTGTTTGAAGGGCATTCCTGAAATGGCTTTCATCCGGCGTCAGGAGGATCACCGCCGCTTCGTTTACCGCGTGGAGCAGCCTGTCCTGATCGATAATTTCCCTGCCTGCGCCGTCGGCCTTTTCCTTTTCATCCAGATAGATGCGGTTTTGAAAAATGATCACAAAACCAATAAAAAAACCGGATACCAAAAAAGACTGGATATTATCCAGATACTGATCGATTCCCGAAAGGGGGATGACCAGTTTTGGATACCGGTACCCGATATAGTAACAGCCTGTCACCCATAAAATATGGGTAACAAGAAAGACGGCGCGGCTTTTACCCCTGAGCAGAAAGAAGATGACCACCATGCTCAATACAAAATAGGCCGCCATGCCGCTGGCGACGCCGCCCAGGGAAAAGAGGGCCACGGGAAGGAGAATGTCACAGAACGCAAAAAGGAAAATCCACAGACCGATAGCGTGTAATTTAAAAAGATTGCAGAAAATCAACAGGGCCGCCACCGACAGGATGATGGCCAGCATGATGACAATCAGAATCAGGTGGGATCTCATGGCAAGCCGGGTCACGGTGGCCACGAGGGCGGCCATGATGCCCACCATGCATATCATATTAAGCATTTTCGCATCCAGAGAGAGATGTTCAGAAAAAATATAATGCTGAATCAGGGATTTTATTCTTTTCATCAATTCCTCTTTTCCCTTACCGGCGGGGGCCCCATACAACTACCGTCAATTTATCATAATTGGAAAAATTATTCGAGATACGGCCAAGGCGGCGGTTTTCCCGCAAGGGCAAAGCCGCCGCGCCTGTTTTTATTCGAGGGGGCTAATATCCAGGAACCCGCTCTCGCGGGGGAGAGGGGGCAGTTCATTTTTTGATATGATTGGAAGGCGGGGTCCATGCCCCGAGGTTCTTCATTCCGGTTATGGACCGGTTTTAACGGAACCCCGCATTCCCGGCGTTTTTAACGCGCCAATACTCCGTATTTGGGAGACGCGAGATCCACTTCCCCCAGTTTCTTTACCTCAAATCCGTTCTTTTTGAATTCCCCGTAATCAAAGGCCTCAAGCTCGTCTATGGCAAGTTTGTGAAATTCGTAGAAATTTTCCCAATTCTCATAGCCGTCGCCAAGCTTGTGTTCAAGAAAGGCATCGGCAATATCCATCCCCATCTGAGGCGCTACATAAAAGGCGCCCATGGAAAGAACATTGACACCGTTTCCGGTAATGGCCCTGAGCGCCGAGGGGACGCTTTCCACAACGCCCGAGTGGACATGGGGACACTTGCTTGCCGCTATGTGTATGCCCATGCCGGTTCCGCAGAAAAGCAGGGCCCGCTCAAATTCGCCCTCGGCGATTTTCGCCCCGGCTTTAAGGCCGATGCGGTGAAACATCTCCGGATTTTTTTCATCGGCGGATTTTACCCCTATGTCGGTTATGTTCCAGCCCTTTGATTTGAGATGCTTCACCACCGCTTCCTTGAGCGGGAAGCCCGC
Organism: Treponema sp.; assembly: GCA_031257715.1. The sequence continues at coordinate 11,296 of JAIROE010000218.1, forward strand.
AAAATCCGCGCCGACGAGCACGTGTTTGTCCCTGACAGTTTTCATTTTTCCGCCTCCTTTTCATTGACAAGATCCAAAACCCGTCCGGGTTTCAGGCGATTGTTATCTCATGACGGCCGCTCTCCAGCATGATAAAAGCCTCGCCGTCCTGTTTGTCCGTTTCCCTTTTTACACCGTTTACAAAAACCGGACCGCCCAAAGGCGGAACGGCGCGGCAGCCGGTATTAAAGGGCACGGCGACTTTCATTGTAACACGTCCTTTTTCCTGTGTCCATGAGGCTTCAATATCGCCTTTTGTGGTCTTGACCGCACCGTCCGCACCCTTTAGCGCTTTGGGGATATACGGCTTGAAGAGGAAACTCCTGAATCCGGCCTCAAGGGGGCGTATGCCCAACAGGTATGAATAGAACCAGCCGCTGACGGTTGAATACATGGGATGATCATGGGAAGCCATGCCAAGGAGGGGACCGGAATCCACATATTCCCACCTTTCCCAGGTGGTGGTGGCGCCGTTGGCAAGCATGTAACCCCAACTGGGATATGTCGTCTGTGCCGCAAGTTCAAAGGCCAGATCAATGTACCCGTCGCGGGCAAGAACATCAAGGATGTAGCGGGAACAAAGATTGCCGGTAGTTAAATGGGTATCATGATCACGAATATCCTTCACGAGGTTTTGCAGAACGGCATTCCGGAATTCTTCGGGCACTATGCCCAGGTACAGCATGAAAACATTCGCCGCCTGGCTGTTGGTTCCGTAATACCCTTTTTCACGGTCGAGGAAGGTTTTGTTAAGCGCGTCTTTTGTCAATGCCGCCAGACTCTCATAACGTTTGACATCATCCTGTTTTCCCAAAACCCCCGCGATTTTTTTCATGAGGGAGGCGTTCAAATAGAGGAAACCCGTTGACATCAGAGTGCCGGGGGTAATGGCCGATACCGCGCCGGATCCATAACTTTCCGCCTCGTTGCCCGCGATAGGCGCCGCCCAGTCGCCGTAGTAGCTGTAGCTTACAATGCCGTCTTCGCACTGGCTTTCAAGATAATGAGTCCATGCGGCAAGCCCTTTGTAATGCCGTTTTAGTCCCTCTTTGTCCCCGTGGTGCATGTAGAGAAGCCAGGGCAGCACAAGATAACTGGAACATACCGCGTCGGCGGGCTGTCCCCCGTAATTCCGGTACGGCGCCGTATCGGTAATGGCGCCCGTCCTGGGACCCTGTTCGTCGGCAATGTCCATGAGGAATTTCCGGTAAAAGCGGCTCATGTCAAAATTGTAGACCGCCTCTTCAGCCCGCACGGTAAGATCGTTGAGCCATCCCAGCCTCTCATCCCGCTGGGGACAGTCCGTAGGCACTCCGTGAAGATTGTTATTTTCGGTCCACACGCAGATCCGCTGTATATCATTCAACAAATCGCTGGAACAGTGAAAACGGCCCCTCACCGCGACATCATTTCGTATCACCACGGCCCTGATGTCTTCCTTTTTGAGATCGGGAATGCCGCTTACTTCGGCGTAACGAAAGCCGTGATAGGTGAAGCGGGGCATGTATTCCTCGCCGCCGCCGTGAGCAATGTACTCGTCGGCCTCCTGTGCGCCGCGCAGATTGTCGGTGTTAAGGCTTCCGTCTTTTCGCAGCAGTTCCGAATACCGTATACGGACGCGGGTATCACGGGGAGAGCGCATTTTAAGCCGCACGAGCCCCGCAATGTTCTGCCCAAAGTCGATTACCACGGCGCCGTTTATTACATTAAACGATACCGGTTCGAGTTCTCCTGTCACGCGGATGGGCTCTTCGGTCATGGGAACCAGCTTTCCCGCGGGAGGTTCCGTTTCTATCGCGGGACGCCACACGCCGGATGAAGAGGCCTTCATGTCAAACCCGTATTCAGCCCAACCCGATTTTTCCCGGCGCGCGTCGTAAATTTCACCGGTATAAATAGCAGCCTTCCGTATGGGGCCGTCGCTGTGCGCGTACCACCCGTCATGAGCGGCCGAAAGAATTGTTTCTACGCTTCCGTCTTCGTATTCCAGCATGAGCTGCGCTGTAAAAACGGGACGGGGTGTGCCGTACACATTGCTGTACCATCCCGAACCCAGCGCAATGCCTATGGCGTTGTCTTTTTTAAGCATGGCGGTAATGTCATGGGCGATGTAGCACACCCGTTTGCCGTAATCGGTCCAACTGGGGGCAAGCAGCCTGTCTCCTGCCTTTTTACCGTTGATGTACGCCTCATAATAGCCAAGCCCGCAGATAAAAAGGCGGGCCCTCCTGGGCGTGCCGGCAAGACTGAAATCCCTGCGGAACAGGGGATTCACGTCGGCGGCTATGGGCGCGCAGAGCCATGACGCCTTCCATTCGGCGGGATCAAGAAAGCCGGTCGAAAAACGGAGCGGACGGCTGAAAGGGGTCTCGCTCCCCGCATTATTTCTTGTACGGACCGCCGCGTAATAATCGCGGTTGCTTTCAAGGGCCTTGCCCCCATAGGGAATTTCCGTATCATCCGGCGACTCAACCCAGAGCGAATCCCAGAGATCGCCCGTTCCGGAAACGGCGGCATCCTGGCTTGAAGAGACGATAAGGCGGTACGCCGACTGCCTCCCTTCAAGGCCGGCTGTCTTCCATGAAAAGACGGGAGCCTCCGCAAGCATGTCGGGGAAGCCCAGA
>JAIROE010000256.1 GCA_031257715.1 Treponema sp.
CCCGTGGAGGGGCGTATAAAATCCCGAAAGGGAAGTCCCTGGTGTATTTCCCGCATGTAGTCCCCCCAGACAGGGCCGGCAAGCGTCGCGCCCGTCAGATTAACGCCGAGGGAATTGCCGGGCCGGTCAAAACCGAACCAGATGGCGGTCGTGTAATAGGGGGTGTAGCCCACGGCCCATGCGTCGGACCAGTTTTGCGGAGTACCGGTCTTTCCCGCCGCGGGCATTCTGAAGCGGTTCTCCTTTTCATCTTTAAAAGTGAATTTGGATCCCCACCCCGCGCCGTGGGCAAGAGTGCCCGCTTCCACGGTTTTTTTGAGGATGCTGGTCATGATGTACGCATTCTGCGGGCTTATCACCTGAATGGCGTCTCCCATGTCCTGCTGCCGCAGCCTGACTTCGCGCTCGGTGTCAAGGACAATGCGGCCGTTTCTGTCTTCAACTGCCCGTATGGCGATGGGGCTCACGTCCCTGCCCTGGTTGGCAAAGACGGCAAAAGCCCGCGCCATGCGGAGGGGAGACGCCGAAATGATCCCCAGTCCCAGCGGATAAACCCGGGGGAAGGTGCGCCGTATCTGTTCGGGTTCGGTGATATCCAAAAGAGCCGCGGCCCTGTCTATGGCGGCGTCAAAGCCTATGGTATCAAGGACCTTGAGCGATGCGACGTTCATGGACTGCGCCAGGGCGTCGTAGAGCAGAAGGCTCCCCTTCCATTCGCCCTTGAAGTTAAGGGGAATATAGGGCGTGCCGTCTTCGTTATGAAAAACGACGGGCACATCATAGATGAGGGACGCCGCGGTAAGCTTGCGGCTGTCTATGGCCGCCGAGTAATACAGCGGCTTGAAGGCGCTGCCCGGCTGTATGTTTCCCTGCGTCGCCCGTATCAACTGGTTCGATTCGTCGTATTTGGACCCGCCTATGACGGCGGTGATGAAGCCTGTTTCGTTTTCTATGGAGATGAGGGCCCCTTCGACCACATTCTGCTCCGTCGTGGTCTTGAGATCCCCGAAGGCGGCGTTTGTGATGATTTTGAGATCCGGTACCCCGAAGGCAAGAGCCGCCATATCCACGACGGGGTTGATGGTCTTGATATAGCGGGAAAGGGCCCGCGCCTCGTTCTGCCCCCCCCCGGCGGCGTGTATGTCGTCCAGATCAAAGTAGAGCGTCAGCAGATTCACGATGGGTATCCATGTCCTTTCCGCCTGAACGTTGCTCGTCCCCCTGGACCTGGTGAATTCCCTGTTGGCCTTGACAAGGCCTTCCGCCATATATTTTGCCGCCGCTTCCTGGTGTTTGAGATTCAGCGTGGTAAGCACCGTGTAACCGTCCCGGTAATAATCCATGGTGCCGTACATCATGCCGTCAAGTTCCCGCCTTACATACTCGCTGAACCAGGGCGCCTTGTCTTCACGATCGTAATACGCCGATACGGAAGCGCGGGTATAATCGTAATTGTCCCAGTACGCCTCGAAGGAAGCGTCGGCCTCCTCGCGGGTACAGTAACCCATGTCCACCATACGCCCAAGAACGGAAAGCTGCCGGTCGCGGGCCACGTTGGGGTTATCCAGGGGGTTGTAGCGGACGGGGCTTGAAAGCTGTACCACAAGAATCGCCGATTCGGCAAGGGTGATTTCCCGGGCGCTGTGGCCGAAGAAGTACTTGCTCGCCGCCTCCACCCCGTAGGTCCCCGGGCCCATTATCATGTAGTTGAGGTAGATTTCAAGAATTTCGTTCTTTGTGTAGCGCCGCTCCATCTGGAAGGCCCACCACAGTTCTTTTATCTTCCGCCGTATGGTCTTTTCAAAACGGTTGGTGTAAAGGGTTCCGGCCACCTGCTGGGTGATGGTGGAGCCGCCCCCGAGGTTCTTTCCGATAAGCATACCCAGCGCCGCCCTGGCTATACCCCGTATGCTGAACCCCCTGTGATTGTAAAAATCGGGATCTTCGCGGGCAAGGACCGCGTAAATGAGATGACGGGGCAGTTCACTTAAGGAAACCATTTCCCGTTTTTCCTCGGCCGAAAATTCGGTAATGAGGGTTCCTTCCGAGTCAAGAATCCTCGTCGGCAGGGCGGGCGCGAATTCCCTGAAATTTTCCATGTTTTTGATGTTCGCCGTAACCGCGAGGGAAAGTCCAAGGCCCGCTCCGATTGCCACGGCGATGATGACGGTGAAGACCGCCAGAATCCTGATAACAAGCGTTGACAAAAAAGAAGAACCCTTGTGACCCATATCGTAAGAATACCATCATTAAAGAAGAAAATCAACGTCCCCTGCCCGCACCGCGGCCGGATTGTGAATTTCCGCGTTCCCTCCGTATAAAAGAAAAAGGCCGGCTTCAAACCAGAGGTTCGACACCGGCCCATGCCCCTTGAGGCATATCGGACATATAGTGATTTGGGAGGGGAACTATACATCCGACATCTACAATATCGGTACTATTTGTCCATTTTTTTAAAAAAATCGAAAAAATCCGAAAAAAAAACGCTATTTCATTCCTCGCTGACCGCAAGATCCACCGTAAGGGCGATGCGGTAGGTTTTCCCCCGCTGAACCGCCAGGGTTTTGATGATGGTGTAATCGCTGACCTGGAACCGGATCTCGTGAACGCCCGGCTCCACAGGCAGGGGATCGCCGCCTGCCGTTACCGCGACATTGTCCAGAAAGACGCGGGTGTCTTTTGGCCCTTCAAAGAGGAGCAGCGGCGCGGGGTCCCGCAGTTCAACGGTAAGATCCAGTACCCTGGCCCGTTCAATCATGAAGCGGCGATTTTCGTTGCGGTAATCGTCGGAAAGAACGGACAGGTAGTGCTCCCCCTCTTTAAGGAAGTGCTCCCCGGAACTGTTTTCCAGAAGGATGTCGTCGACAAATATGGTGAAGGGTTTTCCGGCAAGCTGTTCGGGATACCGGAATGTGAACCTTACCGCCCCTTCTTCGCCCAAAATGGGCTTGACGGAAAGCTGGAACGACATGGTTTCCACTTCACGGCTCAGGCCCTTGATCACCGGAAAGAGCCGGAAGAGCAGGGGAAAGGACTCGCTCCGCAGCGTCTCCTGGATGACCGTGCTGTACGGGGAATTCCGCAGGCCGTGGGAGGGCCGGACGGGGATCTGGTACACGGACTGTAACTTGTTCGGCAGCGGCTCGAAGTGGACACGGCGGGCGTAAATGTCGGCCGTCCCTGTTCCCTCGGCCGTTTTTTTATCCGCCTCGGCGTACAGGATAAGGCCGAGGTTGCCGTAGTACGAAAGCCAGTTCCTGGGCGCGGAAAGCTCCACCTGCACCCCCTTGCAGAACCGGAAATCCTCCCCGGTATAGATGAAGACGGCGCTGTTGTAGTTCATGGCAAGGGAAACCCCGGACGGGTTATGCGGCGAAACCTCGATTGCGCCCGGGACGAAAGTCCTGAAAGATTCCCCCCATCCCCTGGAGGCAAGGAGGCAATACAGAAAGCATACTGTTTTAAATTTCATCATAATCCCGCACCCGCGTCCCTTCCCTTCTTCCGCCCGCCCGTCAGGGGGCCGGTGTTTTGAAGAGGTATTTGCCCGGATCTTCCGTTTTTCCGTTCCGTCTGAGTTCAAAGTGAAGATGGGGCCCTGTCGACTGACCTGTGGATCCAACCTTTCCTATAAGACTACCTGATAATACTTTCCTTCGCAAGGCTGTTTCAACGCGGGAAAGGTGCCCGTAGAGGCTTGCCCAGGCTTCCCCGTGTTTTATGATGACGTATTTTCCGTATATTGAATCTTCCCCAATTTCGGTCACGGCGCCCGCCGCGGCGGCAAAGACATCTGTTCCTTCGGGCGCGGCAAGGTCAAGCCCCCCGTGCATACCCGCGTTGCCGGTAACCGGATTCCGCCGGGGTCCGTAGCCGCTGGTTATCCTGAAATTTTTGAGGGGAAAGCGGAAACCCGGATTGAGGAAGAAGATCCGCTCGGTGGCGCTGAAATCGTCGCCGGGAAAGAACCGGAAGCGTTCGCCCCCGATGACAAGTTCAACCGCCCCGTCCCCCGAAAGCCGGGCCGAGGCGGCAAGGCGTTCCAGATCGGAGCGGGGCTCGGCCGGAAGGAAGATCCCCGGCATGGAGGGAGGATCAGGGTGTCCCGGCCGGCTCCGGCGGGGGATGTCATGCGGTTAAGGCTTGCCAGCGCCGCATAGGGGAGGGTGATCCGGGCGGCGATGTCAAAGATGTCTTCCCCTTCGCGGGGCCGGTAGCGGTACA
>JAIROE010000337.1 GCA_031257715.1 Treponema sp.
GCTCTTCCGATCTTCCTCCAGCCGTACCGTAAAGGTATCCGGGCCGGTTTTAAGGAAACCGGGGTTCCCGCTGTCCATGAAGTCTTCATGCGTACAAAAAACCGTAAACTTGTCCCGGAAAGGACTTCCCGCGTGGGGGCAGAAGGTGGCGCAGTTACCGCATTCATTGCACATGCGATCCATATGAACTATCTGGCGCATCCCCCCGATGCGGCCCGCTTTGGGAACGGGAAGCTCCACCACGACGTTGGCCCGGTTGGGACATACGTCGGCACAGATCTCACAGAGGACATTGCAGGAAAGGCAGCGGAAACCATCGGCGTCATCGTCTTTTGCCTCCATAATAATGCCCTTTTTACCGTACAGATTCGGGAAGACGGAAGGGTCTTCCGCGGCCGAACCACCGCCTGAAACGCAGGCGGGCCCCCTTGGGGCGGCCGAAAAATCCGCGGAAAGGCCGAGCTTCCCGAGTATGCTTCCGGCGGCGGCTTTACCGTCCGCGATGGCCCTGACCACTACCGAAGCCCCCGCCCTGCAGTCGCCGGCGATGTAAACGCCGGGTACTGAACTTTCACAGGAGGCATCAACCATGGGGAAGCCTTTTGAATCAAGCGCGACGCCGTTTTTTTCAAAGAGCGATGTGTCAACCCGCGCGCCCACGGCGCTTATCACCGTGTCAAAAGCAAGATCCAGTTTTTCGCCGGTTCCGGCAATTCCCCGTCTTCCCGATTGATCATAGCCGGCAAGGAACATTTTTTCACAGGTGAGTATACCGGCTGAAAAAGATTCCGGCGCCAAAAGTTCGAGTATCTTTATGCCGTCTTTTACGGCAAGTTCCTGTTCCCCGTATTGGGCGGGCATGAATTCCCTGGTGCGGCGGTACACGATGCTTGCCGACTCAACGCCCCTGTTCCGTTTCGCCGCCCTGGCGCAGTCCAGTGCAACATCCCCGCCGCCGATGACCGCGACGCGTTTTCCGAGGGAAAGGCCGCAGCCTGAGGCCCGCGAGTTTTCAAGGAATTTCAGGGCGTCAACAATCCGTTCCCCTCCACGCTTTACAGGACAGGCCCCTTCCTTCCACGCGCCGGTAGCTATTACCACAAAATCGTTTTTCTTTTTCAATTCTTCGACAGAATAATCCTCAGGGGCGTTAAAGACAAATTCAACGCCGGTTTTTTCCGCGATCTGAAAATCGCGGGAGATTTCTCCGTCTGAAATTCTGAACGCCGGAATCACATACCGGACGATGCCGTAGGGCCCAGGCCGCCTTTCGTACACCGTAACAGGAACGCCGTTTCTGCGGAGAAATACCGCCGCGGCAATTCCCGCAGGACCCGCCCCGATCACTGCCGTCCGTTTCCCGGTTTTAAGGGGCGGCGGCTTGAGCGAGGCGGTATAGGCCTTCTCCGCATGAAAGGCGGCGGCGAATTTGGCGCGCCTGATTTCCAGGGGATCCTCGTAGTCAACCCTGGTACATTTATTCTGGCACCGGTGATCGCAGATTGCGCCTGTAATGGCGGGGGCGGTATTGTCGACTGCAATAATGCGGAAGGCGCGGCCGTAGTCGCCTTCCGCGACCGCCGCAAGATAATCGGGAATAGACTGATGAATGGGACAGCCCCCGTCGGCGCAGGGCGCCCTGGCACAGTCAAAGAGGGGGAGATCACCTGAACTTTTCCTCGAGCCTGTTTTCCGGTATTCCTTGCGGTAACGCTCCATCTTTGCCGCCGCGCCGGCCAGGGCGGAAAGGGCCTTCATATCCACGATGCCCGGCCGCGCGACGCAGGCGCTCTTTTCCGCCGATTCGGCAAGCTGGACAAGCCGTTCATATCCGCCGGGCTTGAGAATGGCCGTCGCCACCGTCACCGGTGCTATGCCCGTAGCAAGGATCTCTTTCAGGTTGAAAAAGTCCGCTCCCCCGGAATAGGAGATGGACAGATCCCCGTCAAAAGCCCCGGACAGTTTTTTTGCCGCGTTAATCGAAAGGGGGAAAAGCGAACGGCCGGACATGTACATTTCATTTCCCGGCAGTTCATTCCGCATGATCTGTACCGGAAAAGTATTGGTCAGCTTGACGCCGAAGGAAAGGTGCCTTTCTCCTGCCAGCGCCTTGAGGCGGCCTATCATTTCAACCGCATCGGCAAATTGAAGATCGTTTTTGAAATGGCGATCGTCAAAGGAAATATACCCGTAACCCATTTCGTCCAGAAGACGCCGGGCCGTTTCATAACCCAGAAGAGTCGGATTGCATTTGATATACGTGTGAAGCCCTTTTTCGCAGACAAGATAAACGGCAATTTTTTCGATCTCCTCACGGGGGCAGCCGTGGAGGGTTGAGAGGGTAATGCCGCCGGAAATTTCAGGGGACACGGCATTGAGATCGTCCATGGTAAAGTATTCAAAAGAGCCGATGGTATCGGCAATATATTGGTAACAGCGTTTCCAGGCTTCCGTCCCGCAGGCGTCTTTCATCCCCCTGATGTATGTATCGATTTTTTCCGATTTGATTCCCTCAAGACTGTAGCCAACGCTCATGTTGAAAATAAAGTCCCCCGGCCGCGCCGCGTCTGAGGCTGCCTGCGTAATTCCGAATTCCCGGCCAAACACATGGCAGAGGAACCACGCCTTGACGTATTCTTCAAAAGCTCCGCTCACGGTAAGTTCAGTGGACCACTCCACATTGTAGCCTTCGTCTTCCGCGTTGATGCAGGGCCGGGCCACAGCTTTCCGCAGTTCCTCGCCGTCTATGGTCTGCACTGTTTTAAGTTCCACAAAACGTGCGCCGGCAAGATAGGCGGCCAGAATGTTTTGGGCAAGCTGGGAATTGGGGCCCGCCGCCGGCCCTATGGGGGAACTTATCCTTTTTCCGAAAAATTCAAAACCGCCCGCCGGTCCCGATCCCCCACATCCGGGACGGTAAAACTTTTCTTTTCTTACGCCAAAAACCGATCGATGTTTTTTATATTCTCCCCTGACCCAGCCGACAAGTTCCGGAAAGGGAATGGGCCGCATTATCCCGCTCATATCTTAATCCGCATCGGCCTTCTTTCCGTTTTTAACGGAAATGACGCGGAGTATTCCGCAACGCCAGATTTGCCAGGGTCTCCTGCGGACATTTGATCTTTGAAAGGAAGATCATCGCCGCGATGATGTAGGGTTTGTAGCCGGCCTCTTTGTAAAGGGGAACCCGGTAGCGGTCAAACACCGATGCCTCTACTTCGCCTTCCCCGCAGCTTACCCCGGAAATATCCGCGGGAAGGCAGTGGAGATAGAGGGCCTTTCCGTCCCGCGTGATTCTCATCAGTTTTTCGGTACATTCCCAATTTTTGTAAGCGGTGTTCTGCGCAAGCAGTTCTTTTTCCAGAGCCCTGATGCCGTCGAAATCTCCCCCGCCGTAAAGGGCCGTCCGCTTCTCCATTGCCGCAAAAGGCGCCCAGCTTTTGGGATACACAATATCCGCATCCCTGAAAGCTTCTTCCATTGAGTTGGACACGATGAATTTTCCGCCGCTTGATGAGGCGTTCTTCTTTGCCAGTTCCTCAACTTCAGGCATCACTTCGTAACCCGGAGGATGCGCCAGATGTACTTCCATGCCGAAACGGGTCATGAGGCCGATGATCCCCTGGGGTACGGAAAGGGGCTTCCCGTATGAAGGCGAATAGGCCCAGGTCATGGCGATCTTTTTTCCTTTGAGTTTATCAATGCCGCCAAAGTGGTGGATGATATGATTCATGTCCGCCATGGTTTGGGTTGGATGATCGATGTCGCACTGGAGATTCACCAGAGTGGGGCGCTGCTCAAGGCTGCCGTCGATAAATCCTTCCTGTACCGCGCGGGCAACTTCCCGCATGTAGGCGTTGCCTTTGCCTATGTACATGTCATCCCTGATTCCAATGACATCGGCCATGAAGGAGATCATGTTCGCCGTTTCCCGCACGGTTTCGCCGTGGGCTATCTGCGATTTGCCTTCGTCGAGATCCTGTACTTCCAGCCCCAGAAGATTGCAGGCGGAACCGAAACTGAAACGGGTACGGGTAGAATTGTCCCGAAAAAGGGAAACCCCCAAACCCGATTCGAAGATCTTCGTTGAGACATTATGCTCCCGCAGCCAGCGCAGCGCATCGGCCGTGGTAAAGACCGCCAGAATTTCATCGCGGGATTTTTCCCATGTAAGAAAAAAATCGCCGCCAAACATGCCCCTGAAATCAAGGCCATCCAGCCTGTCCGTGTACTGTTTGATATACGCCATGACTTACTCCTGTAAATTTTTCATATACACCGACGGCAGGGCCGCGTAGACCGCCGCGCAGCGGACAAGATCCTCTTTCCATGTTTTTTCGTTCGGGGCATGGGCTTCTTCTTCCCTGCCCGGACCGAAACCTATGCAGGGAATACCATTGCGCCCCATGATGGAAACGCCGTTTGTAGAGAAAGTCCACTTGTCCACCTTTGGCTTGCCGTACATGCCCTCAAATGCTTTTACCATGGCCTTTGCCGCCGGCGCATCTTCGGGAATAACCCATGTGGGGAAATAACAGTCAACAGGGTAGACCAGCCCGGTATAACTCGGCCTGTCGTATTTGTACATGCTTACCTCGGCCCCGTATTTCTTTACCGAAGAAAGCGCGCGGATTTCCCCGAGCGCCGTCTCGAAAGTTTCGCCCCAGGTAAGGCGCCTGTCGATGGAAATGGCGCACATGTCCGCTACGGCGCAGCGCGACGGGGAACTAAAATAGATCTGCGAAACCGCAAGAGTCCCCCTGCCAAGGAAAGGATCGTTTTTAAGCCTGCCGTTAAGGGCTTTTACCTCCCCGAGTATTTCGCCCATCTTGTAAATGGCGTTGTCCCCCCGTTCCGGGGCGGAACCATGGCAGGAAATTCCCTGTACCTCGACACGTATCTCCATGCGCCCCCGCTGGCCCCGGTAGATATTGCCGTTGGTAGGTTCGGTGATAACCACAAACTCGGGCCGTATTTTTTCTTCATTGATGATGTACTCCCAGCACAGCCCGTCGCAGTCTTCCTCCTGAACAGTACCCGTTACCATGACACGGTAGCTGCCGTCAAGAAGCCCCAGATCCTTCATGATCTTCGCGCCGTAGACCGCCGCCACAACACCGCCCAGTTGATCGGAGGTTCCCCGCCCCCCTATTTCCGTTTCGTTTTCATAGCCGTCATAGGGATCGAATTTCCAGTTGGACCTGTTGCCGACGCCGACAGTGTCGATGTGGCCGTCAAAAGCGATGAGGGTCTTTCCCTTTCCCATATAGCCGATGACATTCCCCATTTTGTCGATGCCTGCTTCGGCAAATCCGCTTTTTTTCATTTCCTTTATGATACGGGCGGCAGTCGCCTTTTCGCCGCAGCTTTCGCCAGGAAGCCTTACCACATCCCGCAGGAATCCGGTCATGTCCGCCCTGTACCCTTCGGCGGCCTTTTTAATTGCCTGAAAATCGGGCATTTTCACCTCCATCAAATTTCGGCTATGGCTTCAATTTCCACAAGCGCGCCCCGGGGAAGCTGCTTTACCGCGACGGTAGAACGGGCGGGTTTGCCGGGAAAATGTTTCGCGTAAATTTCGTTAAAGACCGCGAAGTCGTTCATGTCTACAAGAAAACAGGTCGTCTTTATCACTTTTGCCAAAGAAGACCCGGCCGCTTCCAGCACCGCCTTGAGGTTTTTTATGACCTGAGCGGTCTGTTCCGCCGCGCCGCCGTCAGTCACTTCCCCGTTTCCTGCCGAAAGGGGAATCTGGCCCGAAGTAAAAACCAGTCTACCCGTTATATACGCCTGTGAATAGGGCCCAATGGCTGCGGGGGCCTCTTTCGTTTCAACTGCCTTCATTCAAAAACCCCGGTTCATTGGACTTGTTCAAGAACCCGGTTGGTTCTTTCACAAGTCTCGCAGATTTGGTGTATTTTTTGCAAAAATCCGCCAAATCTGCCGTTTTTTAGCGGAAGTTGTTCAATAACTGAAGTT
>JAIROE010000342.1 GCA_031257715.1 Treponema sp.
CCTCCAGGGGCCCCAACCCTTCCCGGAGGCGGCGGGGTGCGGCCGCAAAGACTGCGCGGAAAAGCCCCCTGATTTCCCCCGGTTCCCGAAAACCGAACATGGCGGTAAAGGGAGTAAGGGCGCACACAATCTCGGGTTTGTGATTGGGGTCCCTGTAATTGCGGACAGGCGCGTCAAGGGCGATGCCCGCCCTGTTTTCCCTTTCAAAGCCTTCCCTTGCCTGTGCAAGGTTCGGATGGGCCTGAATGGAAAGCGGTTTTCCCGCGGCAAGCAGCTTGAAAAGAAAGGGAAGGCCGCCGAAACGTTCCGCCGCCTCTTTGCCGAGGTACAACGCCGGGTCCTCCGCTATAAGTTCCGCCAGCGGGATTTCTTCTTCCCCCCGCAGGACCCGCGAAGGCGCCCCGGGATGCACGCCCATCCACAATTCCGCCCAGGGTTCCCCGCCGCTGTTGTCAAGTCCCAGAAGCCGGGGAATATAGCCGGGCGATCCCCATTCGTAATGTTTAACGGAATTCCCGAGTTTATACGGCATGATAAGGATTTCGCCTACATCCTGTTTTCCAGCGCCTCGTCTATCCGGGTAATGAGATCCAGTGCAAGTTCTTCGGCTTCGTGCCCGTTCCTGTTTTTCAGCCTGTAAACCTCGTCGCAGAGAAGATAACCGGTGAGTATGGCGAGCTTCAGCGGATCGCCGAGCCCGGTCTGTTCCCTCGTGTGTTCAAGGGCCGCGATGTAGCGGGTAAGGATCTCTTCAAGATACGCCTCTTCTTCATCCGCTGTGATGGAAAAAGAAGTTCCCAGAATATCCAGATGGAGATCGCTTTTCGGCATATCCTTAAAAAATATCCAGCTCTCCGCCGTCTTCGGATGGTTCTTCCGCCGCCGGATCAGCGCCGGGACTTTCGCCTTCCGTTCCGGAATCGGGGGGAACTTCCGGTGGCTCTGCGGCCTTCGGGCTCTTTCTGGTTTTATCCCCGTTCCGGGCTTTGACGCCCAGCGTCCGCTCTATGGCGTCCTCAAACCGGTTGAGCCTGTCAAGAGTGGAAAGGATACCGTCTTCAATGCGGCTCTGATCCTCCCTGAAAGTCTGTACCAGCACCTCAAGTTCGTCGATGCGTTTTTGATAGGAATCCAGCTTTTCCCGCAGTTCGGCATTTTCCCCGCCGACCCTTTCGACATAGCCGATGGCCTTTTCGACCCTGGTTTCCAGCAGTTTGACCTGATCAAGGGTAACCATGGGCTACGCTCCACCGGAAACGGGATTTTCCAGGGCGGACCTGGCGCGGCTTACGACCGTCCTGAAGGCCGCGGGATCTTCCACCGCCATGTTCGACAGGGTTTTCCGGTTGATTACTATCCCCGCCTTGTTGAGGCCATTTACAAGCCGCGAATAGGAGAGCCCCTCCGCCCGGCAGGCGGCGTTGATCCTGATGATCCAGATTCGCCTAAAGTCCCCTTTCCGGTCGCGCCGGTCCCGGTATGCGTAGAAAAGCCCTTTCGTCACCGCATCCTTGGCGGTCTTGTAATTCGAGTGCCTCCGCCCCCAGTAACCCTTGGCCAGTTTAAGAATTTTTTTCCTGTGGTTCTTCCGTTTTGAACCGTCTACCGCTCGTGACATATTCCACTCCTCGTCCGGAATCTCTTATCCGTAAGGCAAGAGGCGCTTTCTGATAACCGGCACATTATCGCAGGATAAAATACCGCCATGGCGGAGACTCCGCTTCCGCTTGGCGGATTTTTTGGTCAAAATATGGCGAAGATTCTGCTTCTTGTACTTGACCTTTCCGGTTCCCGTAAATGAATAGCGCTTTGCCGCGCTCTTTTTGGTCTTCATCTTTGGCATAAGCCGCTCCGTATGAGTAAATCTCCCGGAATTACCCGGTTATTTTTTCGCCTTTGGACTTAACACCATGGACATGAAACGGCCTTCCATCGCCGGGGCCTTGTCCATTACATAGTCCCCCTCTATTCTGGCAAGAACATCCTTAAGAACCTCCAGCCCCAGTTCCGTATGGGCAAGTTCCCGGCCCCTGAACCGGACGGTCACCTTAACCTTGTTGCCTTCACCCAGAAATTCCTTCACATGCTTCGACTTGAAATCCAGATCATGCTCGTCAATCTTCGGCTGCATACGGATTTCCTTGAGTTTCAGCAGTTTTTGTCTCTTTTTTGAATCCCGGACCTTTTTCTCATTTTCAAACTTGAACTTTCCATAATCCATGATCTTGCACACCGGGGGAATGGCCTGCGGGGCGACTTCCACAAGATCAAGCCCTTGTTCCCTGGCGATTTCAAGGGCCGCAAAAGTGCTCATAACCTCCTGTTCCCCCCCATCCCTGATGAGGCGGACATCCCGCACCCGGATTTCCCCGTTGATTCGTAAATCCCTATCCGACAACTGACCTCCTTATGGCTCCCCGCCGAAGCCGCAATTTCCGGTTGATGACGGCAACCGTCAGCTTATTCACCAAGTATACCAATAAAAAGGACTTTTTGTCCAGTGCCCGCATTGCCGGCGCCCGGACTTCGGAACACAACCGGGCAGGAGGCCACCCCTTATTTGAGCGGCTGTCCTCTCACACCACCGTGCGTACCGTTCGGTACACGGCGGTTCAACGGACCACGGACCGTATCTCAAATCGCTTGCCCATATCGGGTACGCCGGGACGGCGATCCGATTCGTCAGTGAGGTCCATGGTTCCTCTTTCCCTTCGTTTTCTTCCTGTTTGTGTGGTTCGTGGTTAACCCGATTCCTGAAGGTTTTTCATAAACGCCCCTGAAACTGCTCCCCTTCCAGCCGGGCTTCAAACCCAGAAAGCCCAGCACGGTAAGGAGTGTCATCCACGCGGGGGTAAAGAGAAGCTGGATGACATAGCCCGCCGCGTTTGTGAGGGGCGGGACGCTTCCCATGGCGAGGACGGCGGCGGTATTCATGATCATGGAAAGGAGAACCGCCGCGGGGAGCGGCCAGAGGCCGGGGCAGAGGGGGAGGAAGGGGATGGCGATGATCCCCATCGATATGGAGATCATGAGGCCGCCGAAACCGATGCGGGTAAGGGGATCGGCGCTGAAGAGCCCCCCGTTGTTCCAGCGGAGCGTCTGGTTGAGGAAGGCGGCCCAAGACTGTTCGGGACGGGTAAGCACGCGGGTGTCCTTCCCCACAGCGGAACGGACCAGAAACCCCGAAAGGGAACGGACGCGCGATATAAGCGCGGCGTCTTCGGTGGGCGAAGGGGGCACGGAACCGTAGCCCCCGATGCGGTCAAGGCATTCCCGGCGGAGGATGAGGTTGTTCCCGAAACCGCCCCCGGCGGCGCCGAGCCCGGTGGAGGCGACTAGGTACATGTACCGTATCGCGTGATCGATACACTGGAAAAAGGAGAAAAAACCCCTGCCGTACTTCTTGAAGACCGGTCCCATGACGACCCCTGCCCGTTCATCGGTCATGCGTTCTGTCATGGCCGAAATCCAGCCGGGGGGCACCTCGCAGTCGGCGTCGGTAAAAAGGAGAAGGCTCCCCCCGGCGGCCTCTATCCCCTGCCCGATGGCGTACTGTTTGGGGTTGGGCCCCGGATTTTCGGCAAGGGTGATGATGCGGCAGTCCTTCCTTCCCTCCATAAAGCGGGCAAGAAGGAGGGGGCCCTCGTCGGTGGAGCGGTCGTCGATAAAGATATACTCGGTCCCCGGATAATCCTGGTCTTTGAGGGTCCGCAGAAGCCCTTCCATCCGCAGGCTTTCGTTATGGAAGGGAACAATCACCGATACTTCAGGCAGAGGGCCGCCGGCCCGTCCCGCAGCCGGCGGCAGCTTTCCGGCGGTCTTCCTGTCCCGCATCCATTCCCGGAAAAAACCCGCCATAAGAGCGGCGTGGAGGGCGACAAAGGCCGCGG
>JAIROE010000348.1 GCA_031257715.1 Treponema sp.
CCTTTTCAAAAACGGTAGAACGCCGCGTTGTTCCCGGTGTCTATCAGCACAAGCTTCCGGTTGACGGGGGGCGGGGCGGCCCGGCCTTCGTCCAGGGGAATTTCCGTTACCGCCTCAACCGGCGTGTGCCCGGCTATCTGGCTGTAACCGGGAAGAGCGTCACGGCAAAGCGAATCGGGCCGTATCCAGATGGGACTTTGCGTCACGTCGTTGCCGTAGATGTCCCATCCGTCAAACGCAAGGATATTCCGGTCCTCAAGAAAGGCTGCATTGATTTCTTCAGGGGCCCCGACGCCCGCCTTCTTCATTTTCTCCATAAAGGCCGCCGATACGCCCGCATGGCTGATGATGTAACGGTCGGAAGTAACGTAGAGAACCTTGAGCAGATCGGCGTTTTTTTCGAGTATCTCCATGATGCCGGCGCTGTGTTTATCCTGAAAGCCCGAATAGCGCTGGTTCAAAACTCCCCGCATGTAATGGTAATCGTGGTTTCCCAGACACAGTTTAAGGCGGCTGTCCCTGCGGGCTTCATCGCAGATTTCGGCAAAATTCCGGTACTGCCGGGCAAAAGAGATGTTAAAACTGTCGAAGTAATCACCCGTGATGTAGTATTCTTCAAAATCCCCGCCGATACAGCGTTTCCAGAAATTCCGGCCGTGAATATCACCTATGGCCAGCCTCATTCAGTCTTTCCAGGGGAATATAAAACTCTTGAAAGATCTGGTTCCGGTCCGTTCGCGCTCGTCAATCAGAATCTCATCCCAGGGGATCTTCCGCTTCCGCGCCTCGGCGGGGCTGTCCGCGGGATTGGCTTCAAGCCAGTCGTACTTGAGGAGCCTCAGGCGCAGAGCCTCGTCAAGATACAGCAGTATGCCCCCCGGTCCCGGAAAGAGCAGCGCAAGGAAGAGGGAAAGCGCAAGGATGATGATGTTATGAATAAGGGAAAAGATCGCCAACCCCGGATTGTCAAAGAATATACGGAAACATTTTTTCGCCGATTTAAGGAGATTTCCTTCAAGCCGGGACCGGACGGCGAAAAAAAACTGAAACGACAGTATGCCCGCCGTCAGGGTCCAGAAGATCACCGCGGCAAGGAACAGGCCGAAAAGCGATCCCAAATCCAGGTAAAAGCGCATGACAACGGTGAGCATGATGAAAGCCACGAAGATGAAAACCCCCATGAAAAGGCCGGCGGGTACACCCGCCCGGAGGTTCCCGAAAAAATCACCGAAACCGAAGGACCCGTAGTCGGAAAGCGCCTTGATCGAAAGCGCCGCGGCGGAAAGATAGACGCAGCACCAGAGTATGCCGATAAGGGTCACGGCAAGGGAAAGCGCCGGAACGGAAATGAGCAGGCCCGGTACAAAAACGGGAAGAGCCAGGCTCGCAATAAACCCCAGATTGACAAGGGCTATGCGGAAGAGGTTGTCCCATAGATCAAAAAACGTCTTTTTGATAAGAAATCCAATCATGAGCTTACTATAAATGATAATTTTCCCTCCGTCCACTGCCGAAAATGAAGGGAAGATCCGTAACGGGAATTTCAAAAGCCATGAGGAGCGGCAATGAACAGGAAGTACCACATCTTTATCGTTACAACCCTTGATGATCTCAAAAACGAGCGGAAAGAACTGCCCCGGCTCATCATGGAAATGGGCCACATTCCGGTCATGCCGGAATTTATCGGGACTGCCGAAGACGGGCGGCCCCTTGTGCGGAAAATTCTGGAAGAATGCGATTATTGCGTATGTCTTCTGGCCCACAAATACCTGGCGGACGGCGAAAAAACATCCCCCGCGGAAGCCGAATATGCCTGGGCGGTAAAGAAGGGCATTCCCTTCATCTCGCTCATACTGGACGGAAAGGCCCGGTGGAAGGCGTCCAGACGGGAAACCGATCCGGAGGCCGTCAGGAAACTTGAGGCATTCAAAGAAAAACTGCGGGAAGGCCCCTTCGCCGAATGGACCGGCACGGCCGATCTCAGGCAGAAGGCCCAGAGCCTCCTTATCAGGGAGATAAACCTTAATCCCCGGCCCGGCTGGATATACGCGGCCCAATCCATCGATCCTTCGGTGGTAAACGAGTTGTCAAGGCTTTCCGGGGAAAACGAGGAACTCAAACGCCGGATCACCGTTGAAAACAGCGATGTCATGGCAAAATTGCAGAATCAGATGAAACAGGCCCTCCGGGTGCTGGCGCTGAACAAGGCGACGCTGAGTTTCCATTATGTTGACGGGGAAAACTGGGAAAACACACGGAAGTTCCGTTATTTGAGGATCTGGAAGCTTCTTGTTCCCGAACTTTCACCGGGAAAAACCACCGCCGAAATCTCCCGTTTCCTGGGGAATGTCCTTAACCCGGATCTGGAAAAAACCGTGCGGAAGGACTACCCTACCCCGTCAAATACCATCAAGAAGATCATGGCCGATTTCACCCTGCTCAAGCTGGTGAAATGTCCGGCCGGGGAGGAAGGAGAAGTCTGGGAAATTACCGGATACGGCAGGGAACTCTATTCCGTTTACCGGATGCGCCTTTTGGAACGCGCCTTCAAAAGGAAACCGTGATGGGTAAAATCGCAAAAACCGTAAACATACAAAACGGCGGCGAAAAGGAAAAAGACCTCTTTGTCAGCATCTTCAGGCAGATGAGCGGCGGCGAAGCCGGGGAACCGGTTCCGGGCATACTGCGGGAAACCTGCGATTTCTTCGGTTTCTACTCGGGCTTTGTTTACGAGGCGGATCACAGGGGGATCTTCCACCTGAGGGAACATTACCTTTGCAGAAACGAACAGCTCAAAAGCCGTTTCCTTCTTACCGATTACCTCACGGCAAAAGAAACGAAAGAGCTTGCGGGCCAATCCGGGGAAATCGTATACCTCAATTCCCGCAAAAACCGCCCCGGCAAGAAATTCCTCGAACTCTTTTCCGCAAAGACCCTGATCATGCTGCCGGTGATCCTGGAAAAGAAGATCCCCATAGCCTTCGTGGGTCTCATGGACAGGCGGAATCCCGTCCGCCTGAGCAAAAAGGAAATAAACGATGCCGACGCGGTGCTTTCGGTCCTGGCCGGGCACATCAAGACACGGGTGTACCGGCAGCGGCTTGAATACGCGCTGGATTCGATGAAGACCATCGTCAACAACGCCGGCATCGAGATCTACGTCAGCGATTTTCACAGCGGGGAACTGCTCTTTGCCAATGAGGCCATCGCCGCGCGCTACGGCGGCATGGACAGGATCATCGGCAAAACCTGCCGGTCGGTTTTTTCGGGCGAAGGGGAGGCGGCCCGCGTCTCTTGTCCCAAAGACGGGCTCATTGACAAAAACGGGAATTCCGCACGGGTGTACGGCCGGGATGTCCAAAATCCCGCCTCCGGCTCATGGTACCGCATCCTCGGCGCCGTCTGCCGCTGGGTGGACGGCCGCACCGCCCAGGTGATAAGCCGCATAGACATTACGGAAAACAAGCGGAACGAGGAAACCATACGGCGGCTTGCCGAAACCGACAGCCTTACAGGCCTTCCCAACCGGAGGAAATTCTCGGACGATCTGGAAAAGTGCCTTTCCGAACTGCGGGAAAAAGGGAAACGGGGCTATCTCCTTTTTATGGATCTGGACGACTTCAAGGCAATCAACGACACGCTGGGACACATCGAAGGGGACAGTCTCCTGTGCGGCATAGGAAAATTTCTCAAGGAAAACGAGGCGGATCTGGGAAAAGCCTACCGTTTCGGCGGCGACGAATTCGTAATCCTCGCGAAAAACAGGAACGCGCGGGATCTCCGCCGCGCCCGTGACACGCTCCTTGAAAAATTCGGCGGCCGGTGGAAGCTGGGAAGGCGTTCCGTCTCCTGCGGCGTCAGCATAGGGGCGGTAGTCATCCCCCAGGATGCCGTGTCCGGCCGGGAACTGCTTGACGCCGCGGACATGATGATGTACGAAGTCAAAAAAAGCGGAAAACACGGCTTCCGGGAAGCCAAATTTCCGGCTGAAAAAACAGCCGAAAAAAAGAACCTGAAAAAGGTCCGGGGTCTTGTGTAAATTTTTCTGTTGTTGTTAGAGGTTCTTTCAAAACTGAAGTTTTGAAAGAACAACCTCTGAAAAAAGCGGTTTTGCAGGCCGTAGGCCGAAAAACCGCAAGAGCTTCGGCAAAACTAACCGGGTTTTGCAAGAAGCTCGTTATGCCGTTTTTATGTTTAAAATGCCGGCGGCCCCGGAATCAGTCGATTCTGCACTGGAATCAGTCGATTCTGACCTGGAATCAGATGATTCTGCCGCGCCGAATTCGGGTACGGGGACGGCGGGAAAGATCGCGGGCGTGGAAATACGCGGGAGGTTTTTGTGAAGAAACCGATTTTATGTTCGGTTCTTGCGGTAATTGCCGGGGGAGGGGCTTTCGCCCAGCCTGCCGGGTTCACTTGGCGCGGGCGCGGGAGGGTATTTCACCAGCGATTTCGGCAGCGGCGGCCTTTTGAAAGCGAAGCGCGGGCCGGGAGCCGCAAAACTCCATGACGGCGGTTGAAAGCTCGACAAAATTGCGGGATTCGTTTATCCTATACCATCATGTTACAGTACAGCGATTATATTTCAAATCTCCCCGATATTCTCCATCCCAATTTCATCGCCCTGCTTGATGCGGCGGAAAAGAATGGGGACAAGCCGGCCGTTTTGTACCGCTCGGGAAAACAACGGGAATTCGGCCGGTGGAACTACACGCGCTTTGCCGCCGAATGCCGGCGTATAGGCCGGGGCCTGCTTGCCGCGGGGCTTAAAAAGGGCGACCGGGTGGTGCTCTGGGCGGAAAACCGGCCCGAATGGATGATCACCTGGATAGGGACCGTCATTGCCGGCCTTGTCATCGTTCCGGTGGACTTCCTGATTTCCGAAAAGGAATGCCTTAACATCATCAAGATAACCAGGGCACGGGCCTTCTTCTATTCCGGGAAAAAGCGGCAGTTTGCCATGTCGCTTGAAGCCGAAGGAATTGCCCTTGACGTGTCGGTATGTGTCAGCAAGCCCGGTGAGGAGGGCGGCGTGGACGAAGCCTTTGGCGCTTTCGGAAAAGACGCCGGGAATCAGGCGCTGCCCGCGGTCTCCGACATAGACGAACATGATCCGGCTTCCATCGTCTTTACTTCCGGCACTACCGGTT
>JAIROE010000351.1 GCA_031257715.1 Treponema sp.
CGGCGTTTCGCCTGAAAGGAGGACGAGATCGCCTTCGGCAAAACTCATCCTGAGTGATCCGACTTCCACGATCCACGATCTTTCCCCGGCGTCTCCCGGATTTTTTTTGTTCCGCCTCACAATGATCCCCTGCCTGCCTGAAGCGCCCGCGAGAACCCGCGCGCCGGGAGCAAAAACGGGAACTTCCCCGCCGCGTCCCCGGCAGGACGCGCCGCCGGTGTTTTCGACGCGCCGTCTTTCTTCGGCAAGGATCTTTTCCCCGGCATCAAGGGCGGCCTCTTCGGCCTCAACCGATTTTTCAAGGCCGTCAAGAAATTCCTTGACCCCGAGCGTCTTTTCCCTGGTAAGTTCCCCTTCCCTCACTTCGCGGACAAGATTCTCCAGTGTCTTCCTGCTCTCATCAAGAAGGCCGCGGAGCTTTCCCGCGGCGCCGGCCTTGAGTTCGGCCTCTTTCTGCCTGAGCGAGAGTTCCCTGAGATCCGCCCTCCTCCGTTCTTCCCTGAGCCGCAGCTCCTCGGCCCTGCTTTTTTCGGCGGTCCTGTCCAGTTCCCGGTGTTTCTCCCTGAGCGAACGTATAAGCGCGGACACGTCTGAACGTTCATCGGCAAGATAACCGCGCGCCTTTTTCACGACGGAAGACGGCAGTCCGTTTCTCGCCGCTATATCCACGGCCCGGCTTTCTCCGGGTATCCCCATGACAATACGGTACGTGGGGGAAAGCGTCCGGCCGTCGAATTCCACCGATGCGTTTTCCACTCCCCCGCGCGAATAGCCATAATTTTTGAGTATTCCGTGGTGGGTGGTGGCAATGAGCCGTGTCTTCTTTTCAATAAAACAATCGAGAATAGCCATGGCAATGGCGCTCCCCTCCTCCGGGTCCGTTCCCGACCCCAGTTCGTCAAGGAGCGCCAGGGATCTTTCCGTCGCCGCGCCGATGATACCCGCGATGTTGGTCATGTGGCCCGAAAAGGTTGAAAGGGACTGACTTAAAGACTGTTCGTCCCCTATGTCGGCATATACGCCGTCAAAAATGGGGAGGATGGCCTGGGGAGCGGGAAGGGCCAGCCCGCTTTGATTCATCAGGACAAAGAGGCCCGCCGTTTTGAGCGCCGCGGTTTTTCCCCCGGTGTTGGGCCCGGTGATGATCACCGTGCGCACTCCGCCGTCCATTGAAAAATCAATGGGTACGGCCGAAGGCTCCAGGAGCGGATGCCGCGCCCCCTGGAGAACAAAAAGATCGGCGCCTGTCCCGGCGTCCGGGGCGCGGGCGAAATTCCCCCGCGTCTCCCGCGAATAGCGGGCCCTGGCCCGCAGAGTTTCAAGTTCCAGAATTCCCCGGTGAAAGATTTTCAGATCGGCCCGGCTTTCCGCAATATGGCCCGTCAGTTCCCGCAATACACGGAGTATCTCGGCGTCAAGGAGCCTCTTTTCAACAAGTACGCTGTTGTTTCCCTCGACCACTTCCTCAGGCTCAACAAAAACGGTCTGACCCGTGGAGGAAACTTCATGCACGATGCCCCGTATCCTCCCCCGGAAATTCGCCTTGACCGCAAGGACGACGCGCCCGTCCCGCTGCGAGGGAACGGTGGACTGGAGCATGCGCCGCGTCTCTTCGTTCCCCGTGTACCGCACGATCGCCGCTTCCATGCGCGAGAACAGGGAAGCGATCCGTTTTTTTATGGCGCGGAATTCGGGAAGGTCCCTCAGCCTGCCTTCGCGGTCAATCACGCGGAATATCTTGCCGGCAAGCGGCTCACAGGAAGGAAAAGACGCGAAAAAATCAAAAAGAGGGGGAACTTCCCTTTCTTCGCCAAAGAACCAGCGCAAAAGCTCCCCTCCCCTTTCAACAAAAAGCCCTATGGCATACGCCTCGTCAATTTCAAGCGCGGCGCCCTGTGTTTCAAGTTTGGGAAAGAGAAAACCTATTGAAGGAAAACTGCCGCCGGGTTCATCCCCCGCAGGGAGATTCACGGCAAAAGAAACCTGCGCCTTTAACGTTTCCGCCGTGCCGGTGCGCGGCTCATCATTCCGCAGCATGTCCGCGGCCTCGGCGCTCCGGGAACACGAGGCGACCATTTCCATGATACGGGGATATTCAAGAAGCCTCCGCGTCTTCCGCCCCAAATCTTCATTCGTCACGGCCGTTCCCGAAAGAAATACCCAGAAGTTCATCCTGTATGCGGAGAAAACTTTCATACCGGTCTTCGTGTATCACCCCGGCATCAACCGCTTCCATTATCCTGCAGCCCGGTTCCTTCCGGTGCGAGCAGGAAAGTCCATAGGTGCACTTCCCGGCAAGCGGGGCGAATTCCCGCATGTGAAAGACAATGTCCCCAGGGGAAATTCCGTGGGGGATGAAGAGCCGTATTCCCGGAGTATCGACAAGAAAGGCGCCGGGTTCCGCCCCCGGCCCCCCTTTTATTTCCACCGCCGATGAAAGGGTCGTAGTGTGATTGCCCCGGCCGTATTTTTCATTTATGCCGCCTGTCCTGATCCCCGCCGAAGGAAGAAGCGCGTTGATGAGGCTTGATTTTCCCGTCCCGGACTGCCCGGCCAAAACGGAAAAACGGTTCCGTATCAGATCGCGGAATTCGTCCATCCCTTTCCCCGTTTTTGCCGAAAGCCGGATGACGGGGATGCCGATGCGGCGGAAATCTTCCAGCCTTTCTTCAATGTCGGGATCGCCGTCAAAAAGATCCCATTTGTTGCAGAGCACGGCGGCGGGAATTCCCGACGCGTCGGCCTGCAGGAGGAGGCGGTCCACGAAACGGGGCCTGAACGGGGGCGAGGCGGCGGAGGCAACGCATAGAACAAGATCGACATTTGCGGCGATGAGTTGGGGAGAGGGGGCGCGGTTTGAAGTCAGCCCCTTCGGGTTAAGGCGCGTCAACACATTGCGCCGTTCTCCGGGCGCGGTGATGAACCCGGTTCCGGGGCGGGCAGGATCTTCCTCGTAAAAAACCAGGTCGCCGGGCGCCAGGGGATTTTGGTATTTTCCCGCCCCCTTGAGAACCTTGCCCTTGATGCGGCATTCCAGTTCGGGGGGAAAATCCCCGCCGGACAATCCGGGCTTCACGGTAAAGATGTTGCGGGAACCGCGCATCACCCGGCCTTTCACATTTCCTCCAAAAGTAAAAGACGGAAACCCAGATATTCCGCCCATCGCGGCCAGGACCGTTCGGGCTTTTCCCTGCCCGTTATGACAAGAAGGCCCTCCGCGCCCCCCGCGCCGGGCGGAGGGGCCCGCAGATCTTTTTCATCAAGCAGGGCCGCTATCCTGGAGGAAATTCCTTCCACCGAATCGTACACGGTAATATCCGGCGCCGCCTCGCGGCGGAATTCATCGCGGAGAAAAAGAAAATGCGTGCAGCCCAAAACCAGCGTGTCAACCCCGGCGGCGCGAAAACGGCGTACCCAGGGAAGAACCGCGTCCCGCCTTTCGTCCGTTCCCGCCTCCATATAGCGGCGCTCCACAAATTCGACAAGATCCGGGGCGGCAAGCGCCGTAACTTCGCAGCCGCCGCCGTATTTGAGGATCAGGGCGGCAAAGTACGCATCCTCAACGGTCCGCTCCGTTCCAAGCACGCCTATTTTCCGCTTCCTGCTTCCGGCCGCGGCGGGCTTTACCGCCGGAACGGTTCCGACAAGGGGAAGTCCGGGGAACGCCTCCCGCAGGGCGTCAAGCGCCGCGACGGACGCGGTATTGCAGGCGGCAACAGCCAGTTTCGGATCGACAAGGGGAACAAGGCGCTTCATGAGGGAAATAACAATGGAAATCAGATCGTCCTTCCCGCGTTTTCCGTAGGGAAAATGCAGCCGGTCGGCGGCGTAGACAAGGGGTTCTCCCGGATTGCGGAGGGAAAAATCGCGGCAGTAGGGAACGCCCCCTATGCCCGAATCCAGAAAAAGAAGGGGCCGTCCGTCCATGTTAACTGAACAGTTCGTCAAAAGCGGATTTGGCCGCCCTGGCCTTTTCCCTGTCTTTTACCCGCCCGGCGGCGGCTGAACGGTACACGGGATCAAGTGAAAACCAGTCGCAGAAATTGGCTCTCTCCTTTTCGGCGGGAGGCTCCGCGCCCGGTTCGGAACAGTCCCCCCGCGCGCCGGGAAGGTAGAAGCGGCAGTGCACGCAGACCCGCAGATCCCGCCCGCAGTCCCCGCAGAGGGCCGCCCTGCCAAGAGGCTCCGCTTCCGTGACCGGAGAACCGCAGTACCAGCACATGCATATATCATAACAGCGGGCGGCGGGCGTTTGCAAGGGACCGTCATGCTGTGGTATCATGGCCCCATGTTCATTATACAGCCCTGCGCCGCGGGCTGCGGCAGGCCGGCCATAACAGGCTCGAAGCTCTGCGCCATACACGCGGCAAACCCCGGCCGGGAGGCTGAACGGATAATGGAACTCATCACGGGCGGGGACATCGTCAAGGACCTCAGCGCGCCGCTCCTCCACTTTGAAAGCGCGGACTTTTCGCGGCGGCGTTTTTACGGCTGCAACTTTTCGGGCGCGTCCTTTTCCATGTGCCTGTTTACCGGAGCCGTCATGCGCATGTGTTTCTTTGATTTTTCGAATTTCGCCAACTGTGATTTTTCCCGCTCCGATCTCCAGTTCCTCTCGTTCGGAGGATCAAATTTCAGGGACTGCACCTTTGAGGGATCGGAACTCGTGCACATCAACTACGGCGGAACGGTCATACTGGACACCACGTTCAGCAATTCAAACCTCTATAACAGCCGCTTCATAGGGGCCGGCATAGAGCATACGGATTTTGTCGACTGCAACGTAAAGCGGGTCTCTTTCATCAGGACAAGGCAGGAAGGAGTTTCCTTCAAATCGTCCAATACCGCCGAAGCGATCTTTGAGATGGGAGAATAACGTGAAAGTTTTTTTCCACTACTGCACCTACGGCTTCAGCAACTGCTATATTCTGGGCGCCGAAAAGGACGACCGGACCGGGACGCCGGGAATCGCCGTGATCATCGATCCCGGCAACATGGACGAACAGATCCTCAACTTCATTGAAAACAACGAATACAGCCTTAAGGCGGTGCTCCTTACCCATGATCACATCAACCACGTCCGCGGGCTTAAAACCCTCAAGCGCATCTACAACACGGAAATTTACGCGGTAAACCACGTAATCATGGATCATAAAACAAACCTGGTCCGCGACGGGGATGTCGTCGGGATTGGGCCCTTCAGCATCGCCGTCATATCAATCCCCGGACACTCCTCGGATTCGGCCGTCTTCCGGGTGGAACGGCTCCTCTTTACCGGGGACGCCCTGACCGCGGGGCTCGTCGGCCGGACCGTCAGCAGCTACGGGGCGGTCATACAGATGAACGCGCTGCGGAGCCGGATCCTTTCCCTGCCCGGCGACTTTACGATACTGCCCGGCCACGGCCCGCCCAGCTCCCTTGAGGTGGAGCGCCGCTTCAACATGGGCGTGAAGAATTTCGACGAAACAAAAACCCGCCGCACCGCCTTCAGGGTTGATTTATAGGATTGCTTTCTTCCCCCCGCCCCGTGCTACAATGAAGAACCTCGGGGCAAGCCTCGAGGTTCTTCGTTGGATAGGAAATTTATAGTACTGGCGGGGGCCATACCCCGATCCGGCGGGCCTTTGGTCCGAGATCGGTTTTATAACTTTTTCGGCGGTAGTGAATTTAACCGAGGCAAGCCGGGCAAGGCAAGCTTGCCTTCAGGTATGGACCCCCGCCTTCCAATCAGCATCCCCCGCCTGAAAGCGGCGGCAAGAGGCAAGCCGCCCATGGCAAAAGGAGGCGTCACATGAACAAGTTCCCCGAGAGACCGGCAAAAACCGCCGCGCCGTTTACCCCCCGCCGCGCGTCAGGCGGTTTCCTTTTTTTCCCCCTCTTCCTCCTCCTTGCCGCCGCCCTGGCCGGGGAGGAACTTTCCCTTGACCAGGCGATAGCGGCCTCCGCGGTGGACATCGCGGGGAAGCTGCCGCCGGGAACGCGGGTGGCCGTCGTGGCCTTTGAATCCCCCCACCGGAACCTTTCGGACTACATCATGGACGAGGTGACCGGGGCACTGGTGGACGGGAGCCTTGAAGTGGCGGACCGGAACAACCTGGAGTACGTCTACAAGGAACTCAACTACCAGATGTCCGGGGACGTAAGCGACGAGGAGGCGGTGGGCATCGGCAAGTTCCTGGGGGCCCGCTACGTCGTCACCGGAGAACTGGTGGACCTGGGCCGCCGCTGCCGCTACCGCCTTAACGGCATCAATGTCCAGACCGCCCGCCACGAAAGCTCCACCCGCCTTGACGTGCGGAACGACGGGGACTTCCAGGAACTCTCCGCCGCCCTGCAAAAAGCCCCGCCGCAGGCGGTACGGACGGCAAGCTGCGGCGCGGCAGACGCTTCCACGCCGCAGACCGCCGGGACCTTCCTTGACCGCGGCATCGCCTTTGCCAGCCGGAAGGACTACGAGGCGGCAATAGCGGACTTCAGCCGGGCCATTGCCCTTGACCCCCAGAATAAAATCGCGTACCGGGACCGGGGAGAGGCATATTACAGTAAAGGGGACTATGATCGGGCCATCGCGGACTTTGGCCAGGCAATCCGGCTGGACCCGGCGGATGCGGTGGCGTATAACAACCGCGGCCTTGTGTATAGGGCCAAATGGGACTACGACCGGGCCATCGCGGACTACACCCAGGCGATCCGGCTGGACCCGGCGGATGCGGCGGCGTATATCAACCGCGGCGAT
>JAIROE010000359.1 GCA_031257715.1 Treponema sp.
CGGCCGGTTATTTTGGGGGTTACCGAACATGATCTCGCCCATTATGGTCTTGAAGAACTGGTGAAAACGGTACAAATCAAGGCGGAGCGGGCAGGGGTGATCGCTGTCCTCCATCTGGATCACGGGATGAGTCTTGAGACGGTTGTTCGCTGTATCCGCGCCGGTTTTTCCTCGGTGATGATCGATCCTTCCAGCCTTGATCCTGAAAAAAGAATCCCGGTAGTGCGGGAGGTGATGGATTTTGCCCGTCCTGTCGATGTGATGGTGGAAAGCATGGTGGGCCAGTTGAAATTGGCTCTTGACACAATACAGGGAGAAGGAGGTTCTTCAAAAGAGGAATTGACCGATCCCGGCGAGGCCGCTGATTTTGTCCGGGAAACGGGAATAGACATTCTGGCGGTTTCGGTAGGCACGGAACATGGCAGCGCTATTGTAGGAAAACAGGAGGAGATAGATATGCCGCGTCTCATGGCTATCGCGGCGGCAGTTCCAATCCCCCTGGTAGTTCACGGCGGCAGCGGCGTTTCCGGGGATCAGCTGCGGGAGCTGCGGAACTACCACGTAGGCAAGATGAATATCGGCGGAGCAATCCGGGTAGCCTATACCAAAGCCATTATGAAGGCTTTGACGGAGAACCCCTACATGGACATGAATGATGCCGATGCCATCGGAGAAGACGCGATCTGTGAGGCGGCAGTCAATAAATTAAAGATATTAAGCTGTTAAAATGAACGATTGTTATGTCGGGATCGATATTGGAACTACCAATACCAAGGCGGCGATCCTTCATACCGATGGAACGCTGGGACCGTCTTTGAAGGCGGACACTCCCTTTTATTCCGCTTGCGGGGCGGTCTTCTTTAACCTTTCCCTTTTGGAAAACATAATCAGGGATTTTAAAAACAAAATAAAGGAACGCTATCACATCCTGGGAATTTCTTTTACCAGCGTGGGAGAATCGGTAGTTCCTGTACGAAACGGAAAAGCCCTGGCCGACCCCCTGTTTTGGAACGATCCTGTCACTGAAGATACAGCCCGCAATACGCCAATTGACAGTGAAGAATGTAATCCCGAAATGAACCGGAAAGGAAAGATAAACGCCACTCTGTCGATTTATAAAATTATATGGATGCGGAATACTTTGAGGATGGACGAACCGGAATTCTGGCTCCCCATTGCAAGCTATTTTATCTATCGTTTTATCCATATCCCCTGCTGGGATTATTCTCAGGCAAGCCGTACCCTGCTTCTTGATATTAACAGGGGTAAATGGAAAACCGATCTTTTGCGGCGTTTTGACATAAAAGACCGGATGCCTCAGGTTAATGCAATGGGATCCTGTATTGGAAAAGATGAAGAGGGTACTTCTTATGCTCTGGGCGGTCACGATCACATCACCGGTCTTTTTTGCATTGAGACCCTGGCTGAAAAGCGCCCTTTTATTTTTGACTCGATTGGTTCTTCCGAATCCATGGTAACATTGACAGGTTCACGGGAATTCCGTTCCGGTTCCGGTGAAATATGCATAGGCGTTGCTTTTGATCCCGGCAGACTTTACGTTTTAAACGCCATAATTTATTCGGGGATCTTTATGAAATTCATTGCCAGACTCGGCGGCAGTGATGACGCAGGCCTTTTCTTTAAAACCATGAATGACGAACTCCTGAAATCGGCATCGCCCCCGGAAAAGATTTTTCCCGTCATTATTGGGGGAGATCCGGTAATGGGACTTGAGAAATCAGGGGTTTCGTTTGTCAATATGCCTGTAGACACGGATATTGTATGGCTGACCCATACGGCCTATGTCTATATGGCTACCATGGCGCGGCTCAATATTGAAAAGCTCGGCAGTTATACCGATTCCGGCGCCCTCATTATTGCGGGCGGCGGCGGAACTGTTAACAATCTCTACATGCAATACCGTGCGGCAATTCTCGACCGTCCCGTTCATATTGTTCCTTCGGTTGAGACAGGGGGCATCGGGGCCGCCCTTTGTGCGGCCAGGGCATTGAAAGATGAAAAAACGGCTGCGGCATTCAGGCAGAATCAGGATTTCCACGTCATCCGGCCGGATTATAAATGGGGTTCCCTTATCCGCCGCCAGTCTGAAGAGCTCTTGTCCTTTTACCGGGACATGAGCGGAAAAAAACTTTCAGAGATCCTTATCTGATAACACCATCCCGAACGAAAAGTTTTTATTAGACAGAGCTTTTACAATATATCCCCGTCCGGAAGCGCGGGAAAGGCCGTCCGCCCTTACGGGGCAACAGCAACCTTGAAATCACCATGTTTGCCTGTTGCGTATTCGAAAGCCTTTTCCCATTCTTCAAGTTTGAAGATGTTTTGGATCATTCCGTTTGTTTTCAGTTTTCCTTTGGCGATGTTTTCAATGACAAAGGGGAAACAGTAGGGGCTGAGGGAAACGCCGTGTATGTCAAGTTCTTTTGAATCGCCGATTACCGTCCAGTCAACGGTGGTGTTTTCGCCGAAGACGCTGAACTCGACAAAACGGCCGAGCTTGCGTATCATGCGGAGGCCCTGAACGACGCTGGAAGGGTGTCCGGTCGCTTCGATGTATACATCGCAGCCGTAACCTTCCGTCATATCCATGATGATCTTGTGTACATCGTCTTTCGAGGGATTATACGCATGCGTCGCTCCGAACTCGCTGGCTTTTTCAAGACGCTCGTCCATCATGTCAAGGGAGATAAGCGCCGCAGGGTTCTTGAGGGCGGCGTGATTCACCATGCCCAGCCCAAGAGTTCCTGCCCCGGAAATTACCACTATGTCGTCGCACTGAATTTTGCCCCGGTCGACTGCGTGTTTTGAACAGGAATAGGGCTCTATGAGCAGGGCGTCTTTGAGGGGCATGTCTTCCGGAACCTTGTGAATTATCGCGTTTTTGGGATACCGGACATACTCCGCCATGCCGCCGTTAAACGCGCTGCGGAAACCGTACACGTTATGCGGCTGGCACATCCAGTATTTTCCCGTCCTGCAAAAACGGCATTCACCGCAGGGGATTATCTGGTCCGCCGTCACCCTTTCCCCCGGTTTATGATCCATGACGTTCTTCCCGGTTTCAACAACGATCCCGAGGAATTCATGACCGGGAATAAAGGGGGTGCGCACATAACCGCCGTCTTTGCCGTCTCCCCAGAAGGCCGGAACTCCGTGCCGGCATTTAAGATCCCCGGCGCAGATTCCACAGGCTTCAACCTTGATGATAACATCGTCATCCCCGCATTCCGGGGACGGGTAAGCCTTTTCAAAATGGTAATCGTCTTTGCCGTATACTACCAGGGCCCGCATGGTATCAGGATAATTGTTCATGGAAGCAGTATATTCACAAAAACACCGAATTGCAATTGACAAAACCGGCAAAAAGCGCATTCATATAAAAAACAATGGTACGCAAAAAATTTCCGTATCTTTTTTGGGCGTTGCTGCTGCGGATCTCGCTGCTGTATGCAGATGACTATAAATGGGATCTTGTCAACGCCCTGGTAAAAAACGACCTGGAGACGGTTAATCACATACTGGAAAAAAACTCGGGTTCTATGTCCATAAACGAAAAAAGGCTGATCTACGGATTTGTATTGACCTATACCCGGAATGATGACACGCTTAATTTTCTGGGTCTCTTGCGGCAGTACAATATCCGCGCCGTTCAATATGATCTGTACAACGCCGTCAGTAAATCCCATACGGATGATGTTATCAGCTTTATATTAAACGATGGAATAAATCCCAATGGGGAAATTCTGCTTGCCGCGGCGGGAAAAAGGCGGTGGAATCTGGTCAGGGAATTTGCCGAAAGGGGCATTGACGTTAATTACCGTTATCCTGCGGGCAAATCGTATTCCGACGGCATGTCGGCGCTGATGTACGCGGCAAAATGGAACGATTTTGATACCGTAAAACTGCTCGTCGAACGCGGCGCCAACGTCAATCTTCGCGCGTTCAACGGACATACGGCATCTTCGCTGGCGTTTGAAAACGGCGCCGCCGCTATGTACGATTATCTCAAGGAACACGGCGCCGACGACCACGCGCCGAACATGCCGGAAAACGGCCTGACGGACGGGCGGGGTATATTAAGTGTTATAGAAAATACGGCGGCGTTTTCGGGCGGAACATACCGGTTGTCGGGAGGCGCCGCGGAACTCCGGTTTAGGGGCGGCAGATCCGGCAGCCTGACCTACCGGAACAGCAACGGGCAGACCGGCAGCGGTACTTTTCAGATAAATGGGGAAATTCTTGACATACACATAGAAGACCGGACTTTTACCTACAGGCTGCATTCAAACCATTCCTTTTCCGGCAATGGTGAAACCTGGATACGGACCGGTGATTAGCCGCGCGCCGGCGTCAGCGCGGCCGCCCAAGCGTGCATAATAATGCCAAAAGCCACCGAAACATTGAGGCTTCCCTTGGCTCCGAAAACGGGGATGGACACCCGCCCAAGCGATGCATCCGCCAGAGCCAATGCCTTGGGGCTTACCCCCAGCTCTTCACTGCCCACTATCAGTACACCCTGCCGGGGAAAAGAAAAACACCCTATATCAGCGCCGCCTGTCTCAAGGGCAAAAAGCGGACCGGAGGGAATCGTTTCGGTCCGTTCCCAGGGCAGGACGGCGGTGCAGCCCATGGCGGTCCGTTCCGCCCGCTTGTGCCGGGGATCGGCGGAAAGCGGAGAAAGCCAGATTTTTTCCGCCCCGAATGATTCTGCGGCGCGGAACATGGCCCCGACATTGAAAGGGGAGCGTATGTCTTCAAGATAAACCTGCATCCCCGCAAAGGGCCGCCGCCGCGCAGGATCAAGGGCCCCTTTCCGTCAAGCAGATCCCAATCCGCGGGAAAGCGTCCTGTTTCGGCAAGGAGAATGTGACGCACCGTATTGACGGCGCGGTGGATACGCGGGAGATTCCCGGCTGCGGTTCCCTCCCCGGCGCCGCGAAATGTTTCATGGGCTTCATCCAGTGCCTTAAGGGCGGCATCCGAAAAGGCCCCGTCCCGAATCAATATTTCAAGAATATCGGAAAAATACGCCGTGTCCGAAGCGTTATCCACAGGCGGGAACCCGGCGTCTGCCGCGCAAAGGCGGTTTTCCATTTCGGCGAATATTTTCGCCGTTTTCCGCAGCCGCAGCAGGCGGGGCAAACGCTCCAGTTTATGCAGGGGAATCACATTCAATAGGCCTGCTTCAGAATGTCAAAGGCGTCTTCGGCGGCAACGGTCCAGGGGGAAAAGGCGACAAATTCCAGATTACGGGCTGCCTCGGCTGCCGGGATAAGCCGGTCCAGGGAAAGGCTGAAATCCTTGAGGCGGGCAGGAACTTGAAGGGTACCCATGCGATTCCGTATGGCTTCAACGACCATGGTGGCGGAATCGGCGATCGATGCCCCTTCCACAGGCTCGCCCATGAGGGCGGCAACCTTGGCGATTTTCGCGGGTCTGGCGCTTACAAGCCGCTCCAGAATATAGGGAAGCAGAACCGTAGAGCACCAGGATTTCGCTACCGGGAAACGGCCGTTGAGGGCGTAGGCAAGGGCGGTGCCTATGCCCGGGGCGCTTGCCGCCGATCCAAGAGCCATAAGAAAGCCCGCATTGGTTGCGCTGCTTACAAGATCAAGGATCTGATTGTTCATGTAGGCTTTTATTATCTGGGCGTAAAGAGAAATGGCCTGTTCCAGAAGGGCATCGGAGAAAAAACTGGATTTGGAAGAACAGTAAGACTCTACGGCGGTACAAAAACCATCGAAGGCGGTTGTGGCGGCAAATTTTTCCGAAAGCGATTCAGACAGATTGCCGTCTATGACGGCGGCGACGCAAAGCCCGCCGGGGGATTTTACGAGCTTTACCGAACGGTCACGGGGGTCCACCGCGACAAAATAATCCGAAAAAAGGAAAGGGTCCCGGCCTGTCGTGGGAACAGCGATGTACGGAAGGAAAGCGCCGTCGCTTTTACGGCCGTCAAGCAGCTCAAACACCTCGTATCCTGAACCGGCAAGGATAGCCGCCATGCGGGCAATGGATTGGGTCTTGAGGCCGCCAAAGCCGACTATAGCGGAACAGCGGGCCCCCCGGGCCAGCGAGGCGGCGGTTTCGGCTACATCGGCGGTAGCCTGGGCGGGAATTTCATCGAAAACAATGGATTCAATGCCCGAATCGTTCAGTACAGCCGTAAGCCGTTCAATACTCTGGTTTTCATACAGCACCTGTTCAGTGGCCACCAGAACCCTTCCGCCGTGCTTGTTGCAGAAAAAACCGGTACGGTTTACCGTATCCATTCCTATTATGAGCTCCGGATCAAGCCTGAACGCAATATCCATTATCGCCGCTCCTTTGACATACTTGCTTCTTCACTTGCTGAAAAAAAAGGCGGAACCCTGATACATCATGTATCCCCGGTTCCGCCCGTTTATGCCGCCCGGCTATAAACCTGGGGCGCTGGATGCCAAAAGCGCTAAAGGCCAAAGGCATCCATGATTTTATCCGCCGTAGCGTCAAGCAGCCGCTCATTGATATAGGCGGGGTCATTTATCTTGGCCTTGAGTTCCGCTATCCTTTCGGCCCGGACATCCGGAGCGGACGCGACCAGCCCTATGGCTTGGTACAGATCGCTCTTTTCCAGCGCCTCGGAAGAAAGATTTATGGAATCGGATCTATCACTCGCTTTAACGGATTCACCCCGCCCGGGTTTTTTACCGGGTTGAATGGGCTCTGGAGGACCTATCCTGTCGATTGTCATACCCATATCCTGCCTACCTCAATTATCGGCATATCCCTACCAATAGTTTATACGTTAATTCAATTTCCTGCCAGACACATAGAGCGAAAATTCACCGATTTGCCTGTTTTTTTCCCCAATACAAGCAAAAATTTCCTCTGCGGAGCCCCGCATATACTCTTCATGTACCTTGGTCATCTCCCTTCCGACACATACATACCTTGTACCTTCCAATTCGGCAAGATCCTTCAAAAGCTTGAGGATGCGGAAGGGAGATTCATAGAGAACAAAAGCCGCCCCCGTATCAAGGAGTTCCCGAAGCCGCGATCTCCTCCGGCCCTCTTTGGGGGACAAAAAACCCTCGAAAATAACTGTTTTATCCACCCCGCCGGCGATGCTGACCAGTGCGGCAAAGGCTGAAGGGCCGGGAACGGGAACGGCGGCGTGCCCTGCCGCTGCGGCAAGCCGTACCAGTACGGAACCGGGATCACTCAGGGCGGGAGTACCCGCGTCACTGGCATAGGCGATGTTTTTCCCTTCATCAAGCAGGGCGATAACCTTTTCGGCGGCGAAACGCTCATTTTGGGCCCTTACGGACATGAGTTTTACCTGAATTCCCAGGTGACTGAGCAGTTTGAGCGTCCGCCGGGTATCCTCGCAGGCTATGACATCGACAGTTTTGAAGATCTCGACTGCACGGTATGTCAAATCCCCCAGATTTCCTATAGGCGTGCCGATAATATACAAGGTTGCCACCCCTCAAGTATATCTTGGGGCAGGGGTCAAGGCTACCGTCGGCGGGTATACCGGCATAAACATGATCGTGGTCGGGAACAATGGCTGCATATCTTGAAACACTGGGACTGGTTATCGCCGGAGTGATCCTCCTCTGGTTCGGTTATACCCTTTTTTTCAGAATGGGCGGCGGCCGCACGGTATCTGCCAAAAAACGAAAACATCCCGGAAAAAAAAGACCCAAAGGCGAGGCCCTCCCCGGTTCACCCCAGACCTGCCCCGTCTGTTCCGCCCGGCTGGACGACGGGGAGTTGGTAAAATCATCGGCCTTTCCTTCGTTTAACGGGAAGGACAGGCTCATGCACCTGCGGGGCTGCGTGTACTGCCTTGAAGGCGGCCGGCCCCGGATCTGTCCGGTCTGTGGGGCCCGCCTTAAAAACGACGAGATCCTCATCGCCCGAATCTTCGAGCGGCCCCGCAGGCGTTCCCATGTTCATGTCCTGGGATGCAGCCGGTGCAAAGGCCCCAAAAAACAGAAGGGATGACAGGACTTTGTTCAACAATTGAAATTATTCGGAAGTCTGGTTTAATACCCCGCGGCTTGCCGCGGCTCAAATAATGCAATGCTTTTCAAAATTTGGTATTAAACCAGACGGTATAATAAGCTTCCTATCGAACGAGCCTCCGTTCCGAATTAAGCAGCGCTCAAGATACCGCGGGGCTTGACCCGCGGAGGCTCATTGAATACCCCTAATAATTAAAGTATATTTTTCTTATGGCTGAAGAAACTGTACGTGAACCGCAAATGGGGCTCACCTTTGAAAAGGTCTGGGCCATGTTCCAGGAAACCGACCGGAAAATGCGGGAAACCGACCGCATAGTGCAGGAAACGGCCCTGCAAATGAAGGAAACCGACCGGAAGATGAAGGAAACGGCTCTGCAAATGAAGGAAACCGACCGGAAGATCAGCAAACTGGGCAGCAAGCTCGGCGATTTGATCGAAGAGATGATCTTCCCCAATATTCTGGAGAAGTTCAATAAGCTGGGTTATGTTTTTGGGAAGGCGGCTCCTAATGTCCGCTACCGGGATTTATGGGGGGCCTATCTTACCGAGGTTGATATTCTGCTGGAAAACGGGGACGCCGCCCTGGCGGTGGAGGTAAAAACCACACTGACGGATGCTGATATACGGGAACACCTGGTACGGATGGAAAAACTGAGGAGCTATGCCGATGAACACCGGGACAAGCGGAAGCTGCTGGGGGCCGTGGCCGGAGCCATAGCC
>JAIROE010000367.1 GCA_031257715.1 Treponema sp.
TACAATCACGATTCGTGTATTGTCATAGACGCCCATGCTTTTGAGGGCTTCAAGCCACCGTCCCACCGCCTTCATGGCCGCCATGAAGGTGTAAGCGTAGGAAGCGTTATCTTCGGAACTGAAGAATTCTATTTCCTCACCGCTGTAGTCTATGCGGCCCGGAACAGGAAGCAGAGTCCGGTCATAGGCCCCCGATTCGTGGGTTATCTCGTTCATGAATATGTTCAGGGTATCGGCCCCGGTATCCGCAGTACAGAGTTCGGGAAGGTAGTAGAGGGTTGAATATTCGGTTACCCCCCGGCCGTAACTGTTGGAGGCGCCGTCCCGCCACCAGATGCCCTTGTAATGGAGGCCATAACGGAGCGCCGGCAGGGCGATTCTGAAAAGGGCGTACCTGAACAGAATGTCGAAATCAAAACTGTCTATAAATCGTTCTTCCGGCTGGGGGAATTCCTCCCTGAAGCGCCGGTCAAACCTCCCGTCCAGGTTCCGGGCGGTCACGTTTTTCATGTCCCTAAAAACGGAAATATCGGATACGGACTGAAAATTCGCCATGCTGGGATCGGTAATTGAAACCCGGTATCCTGTTTCGCCGAAGAGCCTGGGCAACATGGTAACCGCTTCGTTCACCTTGTCCTTCAGCAATTCACCGGCGCGTTCGTTGATTTTAAGGGGCGTGTACTCGTAGCCCCCCATCATCGGAGGAACCCCCGAAAGCGTACACCCGCCGAAGGAGAGGGTGTTGGGGTACCACACAAAGCCGTCCAGCTGCTCCCTGAGTTCCGGCATCCTTTCAAGGGCGGGGTACATGGCGATCCCCAGAGAGCGGTCAAGAAACATGATGAAAGTATTGTTCCCTGTGGACGTAAAGGGGAATACCCCGGTGAGGGCCTCCGCTTGAGCGCCGCCGCTTTTCAATTCCTCAAGGTTTTTTGTTTCCCGGTAAAGAGTAACCAGGTTGACGACGGTCATGACCAGCAGGGCCGCCGAGACCGCGTTAAACAGGGCAGCCAGAAACCGCTGTTTCCTGAAAAAAACAAAAAGGCCGGGGATGAGGAAGGCGGCGGCCAGGGCGGCGGGGTTCGTCCAGAAGGGGAAAGCGCTGAGGAGGAGCTGGGCATCTTCAATTTTAAAGCTGTTCGTCATGGCCCCGTAGGAGGCGCTCAGGACAAAGAAGCAGATCAGCGCCAGCAGAGTCAGCACGGCGGCCAGGGCGGCGGCTACATCCCTTACGGCCCGGGCGGCAAAAGCCCAGATGAGAAAACCCAGGAGCATAAAAAAAGCAACGCTCTGTATAAAAGTCCTGAATATGAAGGATCCGGGTCCGGCAAAGTCCGCTGCCGATTCAGCCATTATCTGGGAAGAAATAAGAGCGCCGGTAATAAGACACAGCAGAATCAGGGAGGAAAAATAAAGCAGCGCGTTCCCCGGCGCAGGACGCCGTTCCAGCATACGGATCAGGGCTTTCCAGGCGAAAGGCGCCAGAATCAGACAGAAGCCGATGCCGGCAAAAAGAAACCGGTACCTGTCCATATCCAGATTCCCCCAGAGGGAACCGGCGATGAGAATGACCGACAGGATGGAGATTACCAATTGAAGCGCCTGTCCGGGTTTTTTCAAAGTACCCACAGCAATGTTTTTGCCCAGGGAAAAGATATTATTGCAGGTCCAATACAGAACCAGCCCGGAAGGAGAATCATACAAAAGCACCAGAAATACCGCCGCAATACCGAAAAGCTGTACTTTTTCCCTGATGCCGGTATCGCGGGTATACATAAAGGCCGAGGCGATATTCACAGCGGTCATAATGATCGGCATAATATTGAAGGCTGCCGCACCGACGCGCAGGATCCCGTCAGCGGTGTCGAGGTTTTTCAGGATCCAGAAGGATTCACCGGAAAGGCTCGGCGTATGGGAGAGGAGCTGATAGGCGGCGATAAAAAAAGGAATCTGCAACAGAAAACCGATGCTCCCTTTCAGGGCGGAAAGGGGGGAATAGCCCATCTGGCGGTAATAGGTATTGATGATCATCTGACGCTCATCGCCGTGAAAGACAGCCCGTATGTCCCGCAGTTTGTTTTTCATCCGCTTTTGCAGCTCCCGCTCTTCGTGCTGCCATGTATCGGCCACGGTGTAAATCGGCAGGAGGAGGGTATTAACGACGATGCTTAAAAGAACAACCGCAAGTCCGGTGTTGTGAAAGGTCCTGTTGAAAAGGACAAAGAGGAATTCAAGTATGATCCGTACCGGCCAGATAAAAAAGGTGTACAGAAGATCCGGCAGGGACATCATGCCGCCCCATGGGAAATATGGTTTCCCGAAAGAACCGGACGGGAAATATCTCCGGCAATAACCGTATTATACAAATTCCGGTATTTTTCGCCCATCAGGACCGCGGAGTACCGGCTTTCCGCAAGCAGCCTGCTCCGGGCGCCCATGTCCAGGGTTTTCTGCCGGTTCTTCAGCATTTCCGCAAGCAGGGCTGCTGCCTCTTCTTCAGTGTCAAAAAGACAGCCGTTTTCCCCGGGTATGACCAGTTCCCGGTTTCCCGGCACGTTCCGCAGAAGAAGGGCGCAGGCGGCGTTCATGGCCTCAAGGACGCCATAGGGCAGGCCCTCCCAGGCGGAGGTGGAAAAATAAACCAGTGCCCTGGACAAATAATCATCCACGGTTTTCCTGTCCTGCCAGCCGGAAACCTTGATATTCCCCGAACAGAGGCTGTCCCGCAGGGGGCCGTCCCCCACCCAGCAAAAAGCCGCTTCTTTAACCCCGGACAGGGCTTCCGCCACACGGTTAAAAAAAGCCGGATCTTTTTGTGCCGTGGCAATGCCGGTAAAAACTATCAAATCGGAACCGGGGCCCTTGTGCAGCGGGGTTATGGGAACACCGTTGGCTATCCAAAGGGCCGGCTTCCCCAAGCCGCTGTACAGGGCGGCTTCCGACGGGCCGCAGCCCACCACGGTTCCACCGAAAAGACCCCCTACCCTCTCCAGGAGACGGAAAAAAAAACGCTTTGGTCTTCCCGTGTCGGTACGTATAAAAGAAGCCCCGTGGGGCGTATAAATCACGGCAGGTATTCCCAGGATTCTGCATGCAAGCCTGCCGAGAAAGCCGGCCTTGG
Organism: Treponema sp.; assembly: GCA_031257715.1. Next base: position 3,122 of record JAIROE010000367.1, read on the forward strand.
AAGAATGGAGATGTATCACCATATCCCCTCCCTTCAAGGACCG
>JAIROE010000371.1 GCA_031257715.1 Treponema sp.
GGTTCGTGCAGTAAAAGGCAAATTCGTTGAGCCATTCTTCCCGCTTTGCCTGAAACATGTTCCATACGGGATCCTGCCAGTTGATGATCCGGGGCATGACACCGCCGATCTCCTTATCATAGCGGCGCTTGCAGTTATCGCAGTAACAGACATAGGGCCAGAAAGTCATGTCGAAGAAGATACTTTCAAAATTGTATTTGGTAACCAGATTTGTCACCTGTTTTTTGGTGAATTCCCGGTAACCTTCCGAATTGGGACAGGCGTGTCCGTAGCGTCCGCCGCGATCTCCGCATTCCATATCCGAAATCCCGTCTGCCCTGAGAACCCGCCATGAGGGATCCCGGCTGTAGGCCCAATTGTCGTAGACAAGAGTGTAATAGGCGATAACGTCAATGCCGTTTTTATGACAGAGTTCCACTATTTCACCGAAGGTATCCCTTCCGGCAAGACCCGGATGCTGGTTGCCGTCCGGGGCGGGCCAGTAGGCATAACCCGCGTGGGAATTGGCATAGACCATGCAACAGCTTACGTTGGCGGCCATCATGCAGTCCACATACGCCTTGGGATCGAATTTGGTCATAAATTCCGGATTCCACGCATTGATATGCATGTCCACCAGATTCCGGCGGTAATTTTTTCTGTGCCAGTTGGGATTATTCATGGTGATGTTCCTTTACAAGATGGGCCGCGTCAGGATTCTCCGGGCCGAAATGTTTGAGCATGACAATGTTCTCGTAATCGCTGTTGTTGACAATCGTTACTCCCGTCTTTGCGGCCTCTTCGGTAACAAACATCTCGTCCGATGTAAGATCCCCGAACCGTATCATAACAGGGGTTTCTATTTTAACCTTGTTCAGGGTTCCGTAGCCCTGCATCATTATAAGACCGTAGGCTTGAGCGTCGGTGACGGTAACAGTCCTCCCCGGAAAAACCGTAAGTTCCTTTGCGCAGAAATCCCCACAGCCGTATACCACCCATTTTTCACTGAAGCCATTTTCGGCCATTATTTTTTCATCCCCCACCGGAACGGGCTTGAGGAAGCGGTTTTCCTTGAAATTCGGATCGACGTTGAGTTTCCAGTCCAGTATGCTGAAAAGGTACTCATAGTCGTAATGCCTGTCTTTGGGAACGTCTTTTACCAGAGTGTCCCGGCTGTTGTAACGGCCCTCCACCTGCGACTGGAAGAAGATCGACACATCGCTGGCCCGCTGCGGTTCGTAGGTAAGAAGGGACCCCGGCGCGTGCAGCACCCCGGGAGGCACGTCCCAGCCGGTGCCTATTTCAAGCCGGTATGCCCGGGCCAGATCCAGGATGTTGTTGTCCCCCCGATCGGCCCATTCTTTAAGGCAGCGGATAACATCATCCTTTGTGATCTCAGGATTAAGGCCGAAGTAGGTATGGGGGAAATTGTTATACACGTTGTTCTGCTGGGGGGGAAAATAATAGCCTTCGGGCTTACCCAGCATATTGACTCTTGCGGCATGTTCGTCTTTCAGATGAACATGATGAGCAATGGGGCCCATGTTATCAAAAAATTTGGAGAACATCATCCAGCGGCCGTATTTGTTCATCATCCATTCGCCGATGATTTTGTCCCCCATAAGATCAATAATTTCCCTAAAAAGAATTTTTTCCACGCCGCCTGAAGTGTTCACCACGACAAAACTCAAACCTTCGTTTTCAATGGTAAATTCGGCGTTATCGGCCGGAGTGGTAGAAGCGAACCAGCGCTCGTCAATACCGCCCTTGGCGCCTCCGTAGGCATAGTAATCGCGGGGATCAAGCTTAAGCCTGCGGCCGGGCTGCATAAAATTGCGCGCCACCCAGCACGGGGCAAAACGCAAGACTCCGCCGTTTTTTTGCAGTTCCTTTTGAATCAACTGTTTTTTTTCATTTGTTGTCATGTTGCCTCCAAACCTCAAAACAAACGCCTTGTGTGTAGTTTTTGAGCTTACTTTACCTGAAGCCCGTTTTTATAAAAACCGCCGTCTTTGAATCCTTCAGGATAGGATTGTTCGGGCAATACCTTCTTTAATTCAGCAATAGCATCAGACACCCTGCCCTGTATCGGAATATCGACGCGGATATTTTCCAGGGCGCTTTTGTAAAGCCCTTCGATGATCTCAAAACCGCCAAGGCTTATATCAATGTTGCAGGAATGTTTCCTGTTATCATCATCTATCCAGTCGGCGTATTCGGCATAGTACGGCGTCTGGGTATCTTCCTGCTGTACCCAAAATTTGGGATACTGATACAGTTCGACATTGCCCTTTGTTTCAGGAGAAAAAACAGCACAGCGGCCGTTGGTTTCGGCCCAGGCATAACCGTGCTGACCGTAAACAGTAAGCCTGTTGTTACACCAGAATTCTTCATCGCTCATGGTGAAGGGTGCAAGGTAGCCGCTTTCGACGATCAGGGTGGCGCCGTTTTTGAGCCTGGCTTCCCCAAAAAGATAATCCGGGGAAGGGTGATCGTCGGTCAGCTTTACCCGGCCATGGGCATGCCCGACAACCCATTCGGCGCCAACGCCGCCGTTCGCCCACAAAGCATAGTCCACAAAATGGGTGCCCAGTTGGGAAGCCCAAGGGCGCATAAATATCCGGATCAGTTCAGGTTCACCGATAATTCCCGACCGCACACAGGCATACATTCGCTGCATCTGCTTCATGTATTTCTGCTGATGGCTAACAACGGCCTTTATGCCGTTCTCATGGCAAAGGGAGGTCATTTCCCTGGCGTCCGCAAGAGAAACAGCCATGGGCTTCTCGAAGGAAATACCCTTTACCTTGTGTTTGATACCCAGCTTAATGTACTCCATGCGGATTTCGGGGTGGGTAACAAATACGAATATTTCAGGCCTGGTTTTCGCCAGCATTTCTTCGGCGGAAGAAAAAACCGGACAGGTGATATTGAACCGTTCGATGGTCTTACTCACCGCCTCAGCGGAAGGATCGAAGATTCCCAAAAGTTCAAACCGCTCGGGGTTTTCCAGAATTCCCTTTACGTGAATTTTGCCGCGGTTTCCCAACCCCGCTACTACAACCGTGTGTTTCATACCACTTTCTCCTGTAATGTTACAACTCAATCCCCAGTTCCCTGCCGGTTTTGCGGATATATTCCGCCGCGGCATCGTACTGGGCTTCGCTGTTTAAGTGCTCCATCATAAAGGGGATAGGCCGGGAAAGACCTTCGATCTGGCGCATAAAGGTTTTCAGATCGATATTCCCCTGCCCCATAGGGACTTCTTCGAGAATAACGCTGATGGAAGGCTCCTTCATTTTGATGTCCTTCACATGACAGGAGATGATCCTGTCGCCGAAACGGCGCACACATTCCCTGGCTATGTCCCCGGAAGAAAAATACGCCCTGGGACAATTGATAAGGTTAACCAGATCCAGGTGGGCGCCGAATTGCCTGCGGTCAACTGCTTTAATAAGCCGTTCAATGTTTTCCGCCGTATCGGTAATATCAAAGGGAAATATCTCATACGCAAAAAAGGCGGTCTTCGGTTTTACGGCGTCAATAAAATACCGGGCCATATCCACGGCGGCCTCAAAGGCCTCGTCTGTAAAGTTCAGGGCCGTGTGCCGGGAATTTCCGTTTCCGTGGCAATAGGAACCAAAGATATTAAGGGAACACAGGGCACCAAGTTCTTCCGCCAGGGCAAAGGCTTCCAACTGGCGTTCCCGGTGGAAAGCCCTCGTTTCGGCATTGGTATCCATGATGTTATCCCAATACCCGGCCTCGGCCAGAATGATCCCTTCTTTTTCAAAGACTTCCCTGGTTGCCCTGATCATAGCCGTATCGTTGATGTCTATTTTGGGCACATACGCCGCGGTAAAGCCCTTTTCCTTGTGCCTCTGCGCCAGCAGGACAGGATCTCCCTGCGCCCCGTGACTTTCACCGGCCCCTGCGGCTTTTTCATTGACCATAAAGACCGGCCCGCCAAACCTGATCATGATTAACCCCGTAAGTTAAACATTCGATATAAACCATTAGATGGTAAAAATGTAAGTTTCCGGGAAACCCTCTGTGGAATTCCCCGGAAATTTTTATCAGTTCCGCTTATTCAAAAACCGTTGGCCTTACCTTCTGGCCCGTTCCGCGGCGTGTGAAGCTTCGATGTTTTTCAAAGCCTGATCCACCGTTGAAGCCCCGGTCATGGCCTTCTGCAATTCCACTTTCATTACCTCAATGGTAGGAATGGGGAATGCGTGATCCATGTACCCCATCTTGGGAAGATTGGCCTGCATGGTAAGCGGCTCGGTCATGAAAATGGGGGCAAGCTGAATGGTTTGATTAACCACCGGGTTGCCGGTAAAGGTTCCCTCGTCTTTTGCCCGCTCGCGGGCATACTGCGAGGACGACAGGTAATCAACCACGTCATAGGCGGCCTCAATGTTTTTCGCCTTGGGATTGATGAATATGACCATATCGCTCCAGAATTGCGTTCCCTTGGGACTGGAATTGGCGTTGATCAAGGGCAGGGTAAAGGTTCCCATTTCAAAAGGTACCCCAGAGATCCCTCCTTCAACATTGCCTCCCCACCAGGTACCATTGTACAAAAACGCACAAATACCGCCGACAAAGGACTGTATCGCGGCGCCGTGATCCTGCGACTCCCAGCCGGGTACAAAAGCGCCGCCCTTTGCCATGCGAGCCATGGCATCAACGGCCGCCCGCGCTTCGGGGGAGGTGTCCCAATGGGCCTGCCCACTGTTCAGTCTGTCGATCAGGGAAGGATCGCTTGACTGCAGCAAATAATCGCCTATCAGAAGAATGGCAGGCCATCCGTCCCTGTCCCCAAAAGCGATGGG
>JAIROE010000046.1 GCA_031257715.1 Treponema sp.
CAAGGGGGGATCTGGAAGAGGTGATCATTTTCCATAACAGCGGACAGATGATAACATCTTCCAGCCATGATTACGCCAGAGAGGATTTTATGCAGACAGTCTGGAACCTGCCCGATGAATCGGGCTTCTTTCTTTCCCGCATTGGCGGTGAAGAAACCCACGTTTCCTTTACCCGGAGCAATCTCCTGGGATGGACATTCATCAGCCTGAGTCCGTATAAAAGCGTGGTGTCAAGGCTGAATTCCCTGCGCCTCATCGTTTTTTTCATCACGTTCGGCATACTCTGTGCGGGTATTTTGATTTCGTATTTTATGGCTGTTAGCATATATCGCCCGGTTTACCGGCTGCTGCGGCAGTTTAATTACTTTCCGTCAAAGAGAAGCCTCCTCAGTTCCAATCCCGAGGACGCTTACATAGAGAAGCAGATTGACTCCCTGCGATCCACTGTGGATATGTCGGAGACGCTGATACGAAATTATACGGTAATAAATTTGCTAAAAAACCAGAATATAGAAAGCGGTACCATCAACATGAAGATACTGGAACTGGCTTTTGACGCTCCTTTCTACATGGTCTGTCTTGTCTCTATTGATGAACAGAGGGCCTGGGAAAGGCTCGATGTCGCCGTCCAGGAAAAAATACGGCAGTATATCATCAGCATAACCAGCGGTTTTTTGAAGCAATGCTGCAAGTCGGTGGATTACGGAATTGTCAAATCCACGGATATTGCCTTTGTCCTCCACCTTGAGGATGGCGCCTGTCCACCGGCACTGATTCCGATGCTTGCGGAAACTGTTGAAGCAGCCAAAGACACCTCCGGTCAGTCAATCAGCTGCGCAGTGAGTTCCATTGTCAACAGTATATTTGCAATCAATGATTCCTATGAAGAAACCGATGCCCTCATGGGAGAGCGCTACTACGCCGGATTTGGCAATGTTATTCTAAAAGACCGGACAGGGGACCGTGTTAAAACCGGGTATCCCACAGATATCGCGGACACACTCTGCAATGCCCTGTTTTCGGGCGACAGCCAGGGCATAACGGAAGAGGTAAACAAATTCGCCGCGTATCTCCGGGAAACCGCCCGCGATTACATTCAGATACATTTGAATACCATGATAATGTGTATGTTTTCGCATTATCTGTCCCACAGGATCCCGGTAAACGCCCAGTCATTCTATTCGTTTTTTCAGGAACTGTGCGAACTGGAAACATTGGAGAGGGTACGCGAACGGTTTTCTGATTTTTGCCTTACCCTGGCGCAGGGTTTCAGGGTAAAGAAACCAGAGCCTCTGCCGGCCCTAGTGGGCAATTCAATCGCCTTGGCCGAAAAGTGCTATACGGATCCGCTTTTCAATGTTAATGTCGCAGCCAGACGGCTGAATATAACTCCTCCGTATTTCAACAGGGTATTCAAGAAAAACAGGGGAAAATCTTTCAGTGAATACCTGAGTGAATACCGCATGGAAAAAGCAAGGCAACTGCTCCGTGAAACGAACAACTCCATCGGTTACATCTCGAATGCGGTAGGCATAAGTAACATCAATTATTTTTATACGCTATTCAAAAAAATGTACAATTTTACCCCCCAGCAGTTCAGGCATCTTAACCAGCAATAAAGAACCCCGCCGCATCCGCCCGGCAATACGCCGCGCTTTTCGGGGCAAAAACAAGCCGCAGGCACAATTTTATTACCGCGAAAATTTCCCTTGTGTAGGCATTCGGCCGCAGAAGGGGGGAAGAGGGGGATGAAATCCCCGTAACATCGGGATACCCCGCCTGTTCCGCAAGAAAGAGGGCCCGTGAAAGATGAAAGTCACTGGTCAGGATGACGGCGGGAACATCCCCGCCTTCCCTTTCCCGGATTATGCGGCGGGAAAAACGCAGGTTCTGTATGGTATCGCGGGAAGCGTCTTCTTCGATAATGCGGTCAGGGTCTATACCTCCGGCGCGCAGGCAGGCCGCCATGACCCCTGATTCGGGAAAGGGCCTTGAAGCTCCCTGTCCGCCCGATACGATGACCAGTGCCCCAGGATGCGCGGCAAGATACTCGAGCGCGGCTTCAAGCCGTTCGGCAAGGGAGGCCGAAACGCTTCCGTCGCGGCGTATGCCCGCTCCCAGAACAACAAGATAGGGAGCGTCCCTGTCGGGCGTTTTCAGGGGCCGCAGAATAAACGCAAGATCGGCAGTTACAATTACCGCCCCCAAAAGAACGGCGGCGGCCAGAAAGATCCGCGCCTTCTTCCCCGGAATTGTCTTTTTCCCCGAACGCCTTCTTTTTTCAATGATGAAACAAACGAAGATCCCCGTGACGCCGGCACAGACCCATATCAGGGAAAACCCTCCGAAAGACGATCCGTAAATGCCCAACGCCGCATAATAAAAAAGCGAACACACGGAAACAACCAGCAGCATGAAGGCGGAACGGGATTGAAAAAAACGGAACGAGCCGTGCGGGCCGGAACTCTGCATCGCAGAGATCAGTATACTTCAAATGTATTTTACTGTATATTGGACTTGTTCAAGAACCCGGTTGGTTCTTTGCCAAGCTTCGCTTGGCTTACAAGTCTCGCGGATTTGGCGTATTTTTTGCAAAAATCCGCCAAATCTACCGTGCTGTACCGGAGGTGTCCATGGTAACCGATACTGTCATAGGGGAATTAAAGGCGGCCGCCGGAAAACTGCGCCGGGATATTGTGGAGATGATCGGCATCGGTACTGCCGGGCATCTGGGGGGGTCTGCCTCCCTTGCCGAACTCATGGCTGTTCTTTATTTTCACAAGATGAATTTCAGCAGTGAAAGGCTTTCCGATCCCGGCAGGGACCGGCTTCTCCTTTCAAAGGGACACGCCGCCCTTGTCCAGTACGCCGCCCTTTGCGAAAAGGGCTGCTTCCCGAGGGAAGAGCTCGGACGGGTCAAAACGATAGACGGCCTCCTGCAGGGGCACCCCGATCTTTCCATTCCCGGCATTGAAGGGGTTACAGGTTCTTTGGGCCAGGGACTTTCCATAGGACTGGGAATGGCGCTGGCGCTAAGGCTTGACGGGAACCCCGCCCGTGTCTATGTGGTTATGGGTGACGGCGAGCAGTCCGAAGGCCAGCTTTGGGAAGCGGCCATGGCGGCGGCAAATTTTAACGTTGATAACCTCACGGCCTTCATAGACTGGAACAAGGTGCAGGCCACGGGCCCCACCGCCGAGATCTTTTCCATTCCGAATCTTGACGGAAAATGGCGGGCCTTCGGCTGGGACGTGAGGACCATCCCCGGCCATGACGTAGAAAAAATAATCGACGCCATTGATCAGGCGGAAAAGGTAAAAGGGAAACCGTCGCTCATTATTCTTGATACTGTGAAGGGCAAGGGATTCTCTTTTGCCGAAGGCAGCGCCGCCTATCATAACGGCATTCTTGACGAGGCGGCCTACGCCAGGGCCATGGAAGAACTTGACTCTTCCGAAACGGGAGGACGCTGATGGAAAAGGCAAACCTGAGAAAAGCCTGGGGCGAAGCCCTTGTTGCGGAGGGAAAGATCAACCGCGGCATAGTGGTGCTTGAAGCGGATCTGGGAAAATCAACCATGTCCGCCCTTTTCGCCCAGGCATATCCAGACCGCTATTTTGAAATGGGCATCGCCGAACAGAACATGAACTCCACCGCCGCCGGTTTCGCCCTTGCCGGGAAGATTCCCTTTACGGGTACCTTCGCGGTATTTGCTTCGGGCCGCGCCTATGATCAGATCCGCTGTTCCATCGCAATACCTTCCGCCAATGTAAAAATCTGCGGATCAAGCTGCGGACTTTCCGACTTTGGAGACGGCAAGACCCATCAGTCCGTGGAAGACGGCAACATCATGCGGGCCCTGCCGAACATGACAGTCCTTTGCCCCTGCGACGCCAATGAAGTTAAAAAGATGGTAAAGGCCATGGTGAAATACCGGGGGCCCGTGTATATCAGAATAAACAGAAACGATCTGCCGGTCTTTACCCCGGCGGACGGGGAATATCAAATCGGGAAAATCCACCCCATCCTTGACGGGAAAGACGCCGTCATATTTGCCTCCGGGGTAATGGTGAGCAAGGCCGTGGAAGCGGCTGAACGCCTTGCGTCCGAATCCGTTTCGGTACAGGTGGTTAACGTAAGCACCCTTAAGCCCCTTTTCAGGGAAGAGGTGCTGAAATACGCTGCGGGAAAGAAGGCGGTTATTACCGCCGAAGAGGCGGTCAGGACAGGCGGGCTGGGACAGGCCATCATCTCCATGCTTGCCGGAGAAGCCGGCGTTTCCTTTAAGGAAGTCGCCATAGACGACATATTCGGCGCTTCGGCCCGCAATTACGATGAACTTCTGGAACGTTACGGACTCGGTACGGAGCACGTGTACAGGGCGGTAAAAGATGCCCTGCGTAAATAGCGTCCGCGTTACGGCAGGCGCCAACAAGGCAGAAAGGAGATCGCCATGATAATAGGCTTTATCGGACTTGGGATCATGGGACGGCCCATGGCAAGGAATTTAATCGGCGCCGGATACAAGCTTGTGGTTTATGACAAGTTCTCGAAATTTGATGACATCCTCGCGCTGGGGGCGGAAGGCGCTTCCTCCGGCCGCGACGCCGCGTCAAGAAGCGATATCATCATCACCATGCTGCCCAATTCTCCCCATGTAAAGGAAGCGATCCTGGGACCCGGCGGCGTCATTGAGGGAATCAGACAGGGCGCCATTGTCGTTGACATGAGTTCCATCGCGCCGGAGGTTTCCCGTGAAGTAGAGGCCGCCCTTAAAGCAAAAGGAGCCGCCTTCCTTGACGCCCCCGTTTCGGGCGGGGAACCCAAGGCCGTGGACGGCACGCTGGCAATCATGGCGGGGGGCGACGAAAAAACCTTTGACGCGGTAAAGCCCGTGCTGGAAAAGATGGGATCGTCGGTGACGCTGGTCGGGGACACAGGCAGCGGGAACGTGGCGAAACTGGCGAATCAAATCATCGTGGCCCTCAACATCGCCGCCGTTTCCGAAGCCTTCGTGCTGGCCGCGAAGGCCGGAGTCGATCCCGTCAGGGTCTTTGACGCGGTCAAAGGCGGCCTCGCCGGTTCCACGGTGATGAACGCCAAAATCCCCATGATCCTCGACGGCAACTTCAAGCCCGGCTTCCGCATTGAGCTTCACATAAAGGATCTGCAGAACGCGCTGGACACCGCGCACAGCCTTGGCGTTCCCGTACCCCTTACGGCGCAGGTCATGGAAATACTTCAGGCGCTCAAGACGGACGGCATGTCCGCGAACGATCACAGCGCCATAGCGCGTTATTACGAGAAACTTGCAAAGATTGAGGTGCGCAAATAAATGGCCCCTCCCGCAGGCACGCGGCTTGCCGGCAAAACCGCGCTTGTCACCGGCGCGGGACAGGGCCTTGGCGCGGCGATCGCCGCCCGCTTTGCCGGAGAAGGGGCACTTGTGTTTGTGGGCGAATGCAACGGGGAAACAGGGAAGGAGACCGCCGCCCGGATAAGATCGGAGGGCGGCAGGGCCCTCTTCGTCAGCCTCGATGTAACCAGTGAAGAAAGCTGGGAAGCGGCCCTTGCCCTTGTAGAAAAAGAAGCGGGGCGCCTTGACATTCTGGTGAACAACGCGGGAATCAACATACGGGAACCCATAGAAACAATGACGGCCGGACATTTTGACGCCATGATGGCGGTCAACGTAAAAGGCCCCTTTCTGGGAATCAAACACGCCATACCGCTCTTCCGGCGCGGCGGCGGCGGGACAATCATCAACATGTCGTCGGTCTGCGGCCTTGTGGGCCACCGTTACACCACCGAAGCCTACACCGTAACAAAAGGGGCCCTCACCCTCCTTACCAAAGCCGTCGCCGTCCGCCATGCCGCCTGGAACATACGCTGCAACAGCCTGCACCCCAGCACGGTAGACACCCCCTTCATGCGGGAACTCTTCAAAGACCCGGCGCGCAGGGCGGAGCGCCTTGGGGAAGTGCCCTTGGGCCGCCTTGCCTCCGCCGAAGATGTAGCCGCCGCCGCGCTCTTCCTTGCCTCCGATGAAGCCGCCTTCATCAACGGCGCCGCCCTCCCCGTTGACGGCGGAACCACCGCGGATTAGGGCCAAACGGCGCAGCCGAAACTCCAGGCCATAATGGATGGGGCGTTTAGCACGGGTGTTCGCGGCAGGCGGGCTTGGCGGCGGGTCCCCAGCCCACGAGGCAGCCGAGTGTCTGGAGTTTGCGTGAAGCGCAAACTCCCCAGCCAAACGGCAGAGCCGGGTGTCTGGAGTTTGCGCGAGGCGCAAACTCCCCAGCCAAACGGCAGAGCCGTTTGGCCCTTGACCATTATCAATTTGTATGCTATCATTCCTCCATTGAATAGGAGGCGGTTTATGTCAAGCGCTAATTCCTTGTATTAT